>NZ_CP120469.1:300000-429105 GCF_029490015.1 Halobaculum limi | reverse complement strand
AAACAGTGCGAATTCGGCTGAATAGATAGAATTGATATGATAGCTAAGATAGCTGGAGTAGGCGAAATAGGTGAGATAGACGAAATAGTCATAGAAGTAGCGAACCGATCGGACGCTCAGAAGGTACACAGAACGGTGCGCCCGTCTGTCGCGACGCGGTCGACGAGTCGCGGGACTTACTGTTCGCTCATCGCGCCGAACACTTCCTCGGCGTCCGCAGGCACATCGAAGTCGTGGAAGTGCTCACCCCGCTCTTTCGAGAGGATGTTCAACGCGGCGGCGGCCCCGTCGCCCGCAGAGATGACCGCCTGCCACTCTTCGGCTCTGACCATCGCGCCCGTCGCGTACGCGTTCTCGACGCTCGTCTCCATCGACACGTCGACGTCGACGACGTCGCCGTCGAACGCACACCCCAGCGACTCCGCGAGGTCGCGCTTCGCACCCGTCGCGAGGACGAGGTAGTCGCCTTGCAAGTCGTCTTCGCCGTCCGTCTCGACGTGGAAACCGTCGTCGGTGGTCGAGACTGCAGTCACTTTCGTGTCCTGGACGCGTTCGACGCCGAAACTGTCGACCTGTTCGCGCAACGTGTGAAGATACGCCGATCCGTCGACCGATCCGATCCCCGGATAGTTGAACAGGTGTGCCTTGTGGAGCCACGTTCCGTCAGCATCGAGGACGGTCGCGCTGAGACCGTTCTTCTGTGCGAACAACGCGGCGGTTAGTCCGGCGGGCCCACCTCCAACGATCACAACAGATGCCATACACGATTGTCAGTGGCCAATCTGATAAGGATAGTGTCGACGGAGAGTTCGTTGGCGAACGTGGTTACACTAGTGTAACTGGGTGACGCTGATGCCCCGAAAACGGGTAAGTCACTCCCGGTCGTTGAGTAAAACGAGGTACTACCGTTCGACCGTCGCCAGTCGTCGGCGACGTCCCCGTATACCATGACCGGAGACCACCACACAGAAACCGACCCCGACCAGCACGACGTATCGACTACCCCGGACGCCACCGCGCAGGACGACGCGTTCGCCGACCTACCGCCAAGCGCAAAGTTGGTCCACTTCGTTCTCGACCGTGACGAGCAACACACGCAGACGGAACTCGTCGAAGAGACAGCGCTGTCAGCACGAACGGTTCGCACCGCGTTGGGGCGTCTCGAAGAGGCGGGCCTCGTGTCCGAATCTATCTGCCTCCGTGACGCGCGAAAGCGGCTCTACTCGCTGACCGACGACGCGGATCCGTCGGCTGACGTCACCGCAGAAGCACAGGCCTGAGTCAGCTGCCAGTTCTACCCTCGTAGCCGACCCGACCGACCCTCGAGAAACGCGTCGCTCGTGTCACGACGCGCAGTCACGTTCGCCAGCGGCTGGCGTGACTCGGTGGACTGCCACCTACTCAGCGGTTGGCGTCGTCACGCGGAGTACCTGCATTCTTGCCGTTACCGTGCGGGTCGGGAAGCGACTCGCGGTGAAGGTGATACCACTCCGCGAGCGTTCCTCTGGTCCCTTCGGTCTCGACCGTCACTGACCCGTCGAACCCCCACTCCGCTCGCTCGGCGTCGTCGCCGAACTCCAGTGGAACGTCGACTCGAAGGTCCTCCGTGTCGAGACGGATACCACCCTCTCGTTCGATGGCCTCGTCAATGACGAGTTCCAGCATATTCAGCCAGCCTTCGGGAACCCGTCGTGCGTCGGCGGCGTCGTCGACCATACACCGATTACGCACTCCGGGTACGTGTCGTTTTCCGTCGTCGAGACTAACCCGACACGGACATCGTTCGGGAACCACCTTCTCACAATCCGGTTTCTCACGAATCGCTGTGCAATGTAGTCAGACAATTGGCAGACACACGGCATACAAATAAGTACAATGACAACATACACCACGAGTATGGAGACCGTGGACCGGGCGGTGTTCAGGTGTGAATCGTGTGACGCGTCGGCCCCATCGTTCGGGATCGAGTACGACGTGCTCGGCTATCCAGTGTGCCCGAGGTGTGAGAAGCCCACAGGACCGCTCGCGCAGGAGTCGGCGGGTGTCGAGCGTCTCGCATTTTGACGCGACGAGTGCAGAGTACGCCGACCATACACGAGGTTGGCGCTGCCTACCGAGATCGTTTGGCCCGTCAGATCGTCACAGTAGGTAGAGGTTCAATTTAGTAGGTTCTGGGGGTAGAAGGCCTGAAATTGCCGTATCTTCCGTATAACAATACGAAATTCTGCCAACGTCTCGGATGCTCCGACGGGAGAACCAGGGGGGCAGGAGGCGAGAGGTTGCGCCTCCAGGGTTCGTCCGCGGAGAACTACCGACTATGAGCCAGATACCGCCACAGCAGCCGAATCAGTATAGTGTGAATCCGGTGCCGCAGCTCTCGCAGCAGCTTCCACAGCAGCAGCAGATCCCGCAGGCGCAGCTTCCACAGCAGCAGCAGATCCCGCAGGCGCAGCTTCCACAGCAGACACAGTTCGTTCCCCAACAGATTCCGCAACAGGAACAACAGATCCCGCAGGCGCAGGTTCCGCAGCAGACGCAGGTCGCACCCCAGCAAGTTCCGCAGCAGATCCCGCAGCAACAGGTCCCACAGCAGACCCAGCAGGGGCAGATTCCACAGCAGCAGGCCCCACAGAGTCAGATTCCACAGCAACAGGTCCCACAACAGCAGACCCAGCAGGGGCAGCTTCCACAGCAGCAGGCCCCACAGAGCCAGATCCCGCAGCAACAGATCCCGCAGCAACAGATCCCGCAGCAGCAGACCGAGCAGCCGCAGTACGTTCCGCAGGCGACGACGCTGTACGGATTCGCTGCGGCCCAGCAGACGGGCGAGCAGTTCCAGTCTGCGGCCGAGAGCCAGCAGATAGCCGCCTCCCTGCAGGAACTGGAACGGACGCTCGAGCAAGCGAACGTGTACGCACTCGAGAACGGGAAGCCCACAGTCGCGCGCTTGACTGAAGACCTCGAAGCGATGGCCGAGACACAGCGCAAGCTCGTGGCCCGTCAGTCGCCGTTCGCGACTTCCTTCCAGCAGTGCGTGGTCCAGGGGCTGCAACAGGGTATCCAGGAACTCCAGCAGCAGCCGAACGACGCGCCGGTGGACGAACTCGTCTCGACGCTCCAGCAGACGGTGATGTCGCTGCAGAACTCGTCGCTTCAGCCACAGGCGATGGCGTCGCAGTTCGAGCAGCAGTCCCAGCAGGTACAGCCGGCTCAGCAGACGCAACAGCCGCAGGGCTGACATCGGTGAGTCACTGATGTCCAGTTTCCCGTCCGGCCAGGAGCGATCTGATCTCATCGACGCAGCGGCCGCCGAGCAGTTCGGTGGCGTCGCACAGGAACAGCTGCAGGAGTCGATATATCCGTCGACGAAGCCGGTCTCGTACCCGGATATCGACGTCATCGACGCCGGCGAGGAGATACTCGTCTACGCCGACCTCCCGGGGTGCTCGGCGGAGGACATCCACGTTCGGATCAATCAGCAAACGCTGGTGATCAGCGCCGAACGCGAGTCCGAACTCGAAGGCGACGACACCCTCGTCCTCTCCGAACGTGCTCCCGAAATCGAGCGTGTGCTCACGCTTCCCGCGGTCGTGAGAGCCGGTGGTGCAGAGGCGAGCCTCTCCGATGGCGTCTGCGCCATCTCGCTCCCGAAGACGAGCACGGATCGCTTCGAAGAGATAACCGTCAAATCGGACTGAACCGCCGACGGCCTTGGTGGGCGTAGCCCCAACCGGGCCGTCTATCCTAACAGCGTGGCACTCTGACGGCAACTCGCGTCGACCACAGCGTACACCCCAGCGCGTTCCAGAGGGACACACCACGATGTCCGCAGTTGTGACGACAGTATCTCGATCCGGCCACACCACCGTGTCCGGAGTTATCCGATCGCGGGTGCCCGTGTTACTGCGGACATCGTGGTGTGAGTCCCGCACGGCCGGGTCCGACTCTTTTGCTCGTCCGAGTTGACTGAGTCGTCCTCACGTGAGCGAGTACCTCGGTGGGTGGACACCACCACGTCCGCTGTTATCTAGGTATCGCGCCCATCGGTCACTACTAACGGCAGGTGTCTGGGGCGGTATCGATGACCCCGAACGCGCCATACAGTCTGCCAGCAGCGTCAGGTTGTTCAGTCGGTGATCGGTCCGGGGAAACAACTGGTCGGACACCACGATGTCCGCCGTTGTGCAGACGATCGATCAGTCCTCTGGAATGAAGTCAGTCACACGGGCGTCGGTCATCTCGTTCTTGGGGTCTTCGATGAGGAAGTCCTGGACGGATTGGTGAACACCGACGTCTTGGACGGTGTCCGACATCGCGTCGAGGAGCAGGTCGACGTCCATATCTAGGGCGTACTCGCGGTAGGTCCCTCCTCGGCGTCCCTCGTTTCGCTCGGTGACCGAGATGATGCCAAGCATCGCCAGTTCCGACAGGTGGTCGCGCATCCGCCGGGGGACGAGTGGGTCGCGGTCGGCCATCTCTGCGAATCGAGAATATCGCGGTCGAACGTCGCGGGAGCGGACAGGTGCCTCGTTCTCGAGATCCAACGTGAGAAGTGCGTATAACACGAGATGGCCGTGCTGTGTGAGTCCGGTGATTCCCTCTTTGATCCGACCGCGTTCGAGCGCCCGCCGACCACGTTCAACGTGATCTTCGGTGACGCTGTCGGTGTCGTCGTCACGAGCCAAGTCACCCGCTTTCATCAGCAAGTCGATCGACTGTCGGGCGTCGCCGGCGTCTTTCGCGCCGTAGGCTGCACAAAGCGGGATGACGCCAGGGTCGAGAACGTCCTCGTGGAACGCAACTTCGACACGCTGTTCGAGGATCTTCTGGAGGTCGGTAGCGTCGTACGCCGGGAAGTGAATCTCTTGTTCACACAGCGACGAGCGGACTTTCGGGGAGAGGTCGTCGCGGAAGGAGAAGTCGTTGGAGATGCCGACGATCCCGATCTTGGCCGTCGAGAGGTTGCCGTTCGCGCGTGCGCGAGGTAGCTGGTAGAGGATAGAATCGTCTTCTACGTGATCAACCTCGTCGAGGACGATGAGGATCGTTCCGCCGCAGTCGTCGAGTTCGTCCCACAGCATCTCATAGACACTCGCGCGTGGATATCCCGTAGTCGAGATTTGATCGGTGTCGTCGCGGAACTCGTTGACGAGACGAGTCGCGACCTGGTACGACGAAGTCAACCCATCGCAGTTGAGCGCGGTGACGGTGAGTTCGATGTCGTCGTACTGTGCGGCGTCTTGTTGGAGATGGTCGAGCAAGTAGCGGGTTGCAGCTGTCTTTCCTACACCGGTCTTGCCGTACAGAAAGACGTTGTTCGGCTGTTCGCCGTTGATGACCGGCTGGAGCGCCGCCCGATACGTGTCGAGTTCCTCGTCGCGGCCGACGAGTTGCTCGGGCTGATAGTCCTCGCGAAGTGCATCGCGGTCCCGGTAGATATCGGTGTCCCGCTCGAACATCCCCATCTGTAGTCATTCGTTGATGTCTCCAATCGGATATAAAACCACCGCGTCCGGAGCGTCCGCTGTTTCCGCTGTTCTGCTAGTACTTAAAGAAACGTCGGGACACACCCACCCCACTTTGTCCGCTGTTCTGTGGATCGAAGAGGGGGCCACCCCTACAGCAAACCACAAGACCAGTATACACGGAAGGTTTTATTACAATAGCAGACGAGCTAGTCCGTACGGCAACTTCTATTAAATTAATGAGGTGGAGATTAGAGTGGAATCAATACCTTCGTACCTGACGGTACTCTCTCGACCGAGAACTGCGGACATAGTGGGGGGAGAGGGTTGACCGAGTCATCTCGGATCATCGATCGTCAGTTCTCGATGAGTACTACCCTCCTGACCGGGAAGGCCGTGATCATTGACCACGGCAAATATGTCGAACACCACTATGTCCGTAGTTCTCACCAAAACTTGTAACAGAAACTACGGACATTGTGGTGTGTCTCGGATCACTAGTGGGGTCACTGTTACTTCGGTCTACCAGGAGGTCAGCGACCCCACCGTGTCCGCAGTTCTCCGTTCGAATGAGGACTGCGCCGCCCTATGATTGACACCACGATGTCCGTTGTTCGAGGCTCGTGTCTTGATGATTCCAACCGGGAACACACCACGTTTCCACACCACTGCGTCCGTAGTAACGTAGTTGAAGAACTCCCTTCACGACTTGATACAGCGGACACGGTGGTGTCACTGTGAACTACCGCAATTCACATTGACGGCAGCACAGGTTGGTCAGACCCATCAGCGTCACCCTTCTCGAGGTGAGCGGTGTCAGAACTGGTCGAATCGTTAACCACGTAGATTGAGTCAGCGATCGTCTAGTTCCGTTGGCGTTTGTTTCTGATACTGAACCACATCTGTTTACCTGTAGAATATGCTGCACACTGTATGTATATACATAGTGTTAACATCCTTGGGGTACTAACGATTATTTGATGGAGATTTCAGAGGATCTACGATGTATGTTCAGTGCGGAAGTGACCGAACGCGACGATTCGTACGTTGTTGAAGTTCCAAAACGCGAGGTCGAACTAGAGTCGGTCCGCGAGGGAGCGGTGTATCGAGTTGTCATCCTCGCCTCGAATGCGAGCACTCCGGATGGAACGGCGGCGTCAAATGGGATCTCTCCCGAATCACAGTCCGACGTGGTATCGACGTCCAACACGAATGAGACGACGTCGGCTACCGAGTCCGACACCAGCAGCCCGAGTAGCAGATCGGACACGACTCGTTCGGTGTCGTCGTCGGATGAACCAGAACCGCCGGTTGACCGTGGCGAAGAACTCGTCGTTGACATCGAGAGTATCGGTGACCAGGGCGACGGCATCGCTCGCGTCGATCGCGGCTACGTGATTATTGTGCCAGATACAGACAAAGGCGAGCGCGTTCGGATCAACGTAACCAGCGTGAAACAAAACGTCGCGTTTGGTGAGGTCGTCGACCGAATCGAAGGGCACATCTTCGAGTAATATCTCCGGCGCTTCGATCCGCTACATTCGGTATCACGGCCAGTTAGGGTCAACTCCTACTAACTCGGCGCTCACTCGCCATAGCCGATATCGGACGTCGGGGTCGCGAGCCTCCTCGCTCGGTTCTTCTGGACCGCCGTCGCCGACGTACTCCCCCGTTCGCGTTGCATATTCCGGATCAATCACGACTTCGACGAGTCGCCGCGCACCCTCGTTGACACTCGTGCCGATACCGGGAATCGCGCCGACGACTCGCGTCGCCAGCTTGGCTCGCCACGAGACGTCGCGGTAGAGGCCAGTCGTCGGGATGAATCCGGGGTGGACGCAGTTCGCGACTACTCCTTGCGTCCGCTCGTCGTCACCCAGCCGCGCTGCAAGTTCGAGCGTGAACGCCACGTTGGCGAGTTTCGACCGGGCGTATGCATCGAGGCCGTCGTAACCGCGTTCGAACCCGATATCGTCGAAATCGAGCGTGCCACGGCGGTGGACACTCGACGCGGTAATGACGACGCGGGAATCACCAGTGTCTGCGAGCAGTCCCAGCAACTCGTGAGTCAGGAGGTACGGCGCGAGGTGGTTGACGGCGAACGTCCGTTCGACCCCGTTGGGTGTGACGTATCGCTCCTGTGAGGAGAGCGCCGCGTTGTGGACGAGTGCGTCGAGACGGTCAGTTTCCTCGCGGACCCACGCAGCGAGGTCACGGACGGCCGCAAACGTTTCCAAGTCGATGGGCTGAAACCGTACCGTTCCTGGTGTTTCGCTCGTCACTTCCTCTGCGATGCGCCGGCCGCGGTCTGCACGACGTCCGACTGTCAGTACCGTCGCCCCTGATTCGGCCAGTCGCTGCACCGCCTCCCGTCCGATTCCGCTGGTACCACCCGTTAACAAGACGACTGGTCTGCCGGGCGCAGGGGCAGTCGACCCTTCGAGTGCTTCGGACGCCTCCGGCGTTTCCGACGTATCCATCCGTCCAGAAGGTGGCGGGCAAGACACAAAACCTCGCGGGGCCGCCGACCGTTCGAGGCCGACAGGGGTTTGCCTGCTGTTGCCCTTCACTCCACCCACGAGATGCTCTCACGGGACGAACTCGGTGATTTGTTGCAACTCGACGACGAGCGATTTCACCGCCGTGTCGCCGCAGACGTGGAAACCGAGGAGTACGACGTCGAGTCACTGAGGGAACTCGCAGATGACTACACCGATTCGACGCTACTGGAGTCGATGACAGCAGCGACTGCTGACGACGTCTCGCTCGGCGACCGTGAACGCGGACTTATTCGACGCATCCGCGTCTTCGATGAGGCGACGTTCGGCATCACACTCACCGGCCCCGCGTACGCAGACAACCCCGTTCGTTACGCAAATCAGAAGTTTCGGGATCTGACCGGCTACTCGCTCGGTGACCTCCACGAGGAGAATCTCCGCCTCCTGCAGGGACCAGATACTGATCCAGGGCCGGTCGCGGACCTGCGGGAGGCGCTCTCGACGTGGAGTCGCGCGACGACGACGCTTACCAACTACCGGGCCGACGGGACGCAGTTCAGAAACCGTGTCTCGATAGTTCCCGTCACGGATCGCGGCGGATCGGTCGTCAACTGGATCGGGATACAAGAGCAGGTCGACGAGTAGACGGTCAACGCGGACAGTGACGTCGACACCGCGAACGACGAAAATCAGCCCGTTCGTGCGAGGGGCTACCCTTCCATCCCGGAGAAGGAGAGGCCGCCCTCGATGTACCGTTGTGCGAACAAGTACACGAGCATCACGGGCGAGGCGAACGTGAGCGCGAATGCCGAGAAGCGCGCCCACGGGATCGAGTACTCCGTAACGAGGCTGAACAGCCCCACCGGGAGCGTGAACTTGTCCGCCGACAGCAACGTCTGAGCGACGACGAACTCCATCCACCCCGTGAGGAAGGTGAAGATGAACACCGTCGCCAGGCCCGCCGTCGACAGCGGGAGGATGACCTCCGTGACGACGCGCCACGGCGGCGCGCCGTCGACGATGGCGGCTTCCTCGTAACTGGTCGGGATACCGTCCATATACGTCTTCAACAGCCAGGTGTTGAACGGCACCGCCGTCGCGGCGTAGTACGCTGCGAGCGCGAGGCGGTTGTTGTTGAGGCCGACCTGGACGAACATCGCGTACAGGGCGATGAGCGCCGCGATCCCGAGACCGCCGCCGACCTGCGTGAACAGGACGTAGCCGAAGAGGATCTTCCGCCGCATCAGGAACTCACGGCGCGACAGCGCGTACGCCGCGGGCACGATCACCGACATCGCCAGTAGTACCGTCGGCACAGAGACGATGACGCTGTTGACGAAGAAGGCCTTGAAGTTCGAGGGGTTCTCGATGCCGTAGTCGCTGGCGTCGAGGAACGCGATCTCGGGCGTGTTGAACACGACCGCGAGGTCGGTCAACGGGACGTTCACCGTGATCGCGAGGGCTGGGACAATCAGGTCGCCCAGCACCCACACGAACGGCTTGACCGACGGGTTGTCGGGGAAGAAACTGAAGCCGCCGGCGGCGTACACCGTGCCGCCGGACCCCGAGATAGCGGACATCGCGATCCAGTAGATCGGGAACAGCAATACGGCGACGACTGCTGCCGCACCAACCGTTGCGCCGACCGTCCGCAGGATCTGGATTCCGGAGACCTCGCCCTCACGGTATGCACGCGCGGTGTACCGGGCCTCGATGACAGCCTCTCTCGGTGCTTCGGCGAGCGTCCGAACGTCGCGTGCAATCTTCTCGGCGACGAGCGAGAAGAGGCTCACGCCTCGTCCACCCCGTCAGCGAGTTTGCCCTTCTTGACGTTCAGCCACATGAACACGCCAATGAACACGACGGCGATGAGCATGATGGCAGCACCCTGCCCGTACTGGCTGAACTGGAACGCCTCACGGTAGCCGTAGACGATGATCAGTTCGTTCAGTCGGGCGGGTCCACCCTCGTTGAACGCGTACGGGATGAGGAACTGCTGGAACGACGCCGCCGCAGTGAGGATAGACGCGAACAGCACCGGGCGCTTCACGCTCGGCAGCGTCACATGGAAGAACCGGGAGAAGTAGCCAGCGCCGTCGACTTTCGCGGCCTCGTGGAGTTCCTCGGGGACGTCCTGCAGGGCCGACACCGTGATGATCACCATGAACGGATACGCCAGCCACATCTCCGTGATGTTATACGCGAAGAAGGCGGCCCATCGCTCGTTGAGCCACGCAACGGCGTCGAAGCCGACCCAGGTGATGAACTGGTTGGCGAGGCCGAACTGCGCGGACGTGAAGATACCACGCCAGATGGTGATGGTGAAGATGGCGGGCAGGCCCATCGGGATGATGAGCAGCGAGCGCATAAATCGCGCGCCCCGCACCCGGTCGTTCGTCACGACGAGCGCGACTCCCAGCCCCAGCGTGATTTTCAACACGAGACTAGTCGCGACGAACAGCCACGTGATCCCCAGCGAGTTCCAGAACTTCCCGTCTGAGAGTACTGATACGTAGTTTTCGATGCCGACGAACGTCGCCTCGCCGAACGTGAGGAAGCTCCCACCCATAAACAGGTTGGATGGTCGGGCGTTCGTGAACGAGATGCCGAGCAGGTACAGCATCGGGAAAAACATGAACGCCGCGAACAGGAACAGCCCCGGAAGGACGAGCAACAGGGACACGTCCTCGCGTTCGATCGCCGGGAGTTCGGCCACCCGGTCGGCGATACTGCTAGTCGCGCTCATCGCTTACTCCCAGTTGTCGCGGATGGTGCTCTCGGCTTCGACCATCGCGTCCTTGACGGACATATTGCCGTCGAGCGCCTTGCCGAAGGCGGTGCCGGTGGGGCCCCACACCTTGTTCATCTTGGGGTGAGTGGGCATCGGAACGCCCTGCTGGACGGCCTCCGAGAAGCCCTGCACCGCCGACGGGAGGTCGTCGCTGCCGGCGAGACTCTCCAGCACGGGGATGAAGCCGTGGGACTCGGCGTTGGCCATTAACTGCTCTTCGTTGGTAACGTACCACTCGGCGAACTCGCGTCCGGCTGCGGCATCCGACTCGGAGTTCTCCATCCCATTCGCGAAGTACCACAGTTGGATCCCGGTGTAGGGGCTCGGTGAACCGCTGTCGGGCGTCGGCAGTTTCGTGACGCCGACGTCGATTCCCTTCTCGCGGGCGGTACCGAGGTACCACGGGCCGTTGATCGCGAACGGCGCGTTGCCCTCGGAGAAGGCAGCCGCCTGCGGGCCGTACGCCGTGTCCTTCGGCATATACGGGACGAACGTGTCGAGGATATAGTTGAACCCCTCGACCGTGGGAGAGTTAGCGAGGCCGAGCATCTCGTCTTCGCTCGGGTCGAAGTAGTAGCCGCCGAATGCCTGCGCCCACGCACTCATGAAGTAGGGATTCAGCGGGTAGCCCAGGCCGTACGAACCGCTCGACGGGTCGTGATGCTGTTCCATCACGTCGGTCATCTCGCTGACCGTCTCCGGCGGCGAGTCGACCATCTCCTTGTTGTACAGGAGCGTCACCGTCTCGGCAGCAAAGGGCAGACCGACGACCGCATCGTCGAACTGGACCGCGCCCGCAGCAGCGGAGGTGAACTGGTCCATACTGACCGAGAGGTTATCGCTCTGGTCGGAGAGGAAGCCACGCTGATAGTAGTCACCGACCCAGTCGTGCGCCCATTCGAAGATCTGTGGGCCCTGACCTGCGGGGATTGCCGACTGCGTCTTCTTCTCCAAGTCAGACAGGTCCGAGCCTTTCACCGTGTGGCGCGAGTCGCCATTGAACGTCTCGACGACTGACTTCAGTGTCTCAGCCTCGGCCGGGGACCGCGCGTACCACGCGGCGGCCGTGCCGGGGTCGACTTGCGGTTGGGTCGTCGCCTGTTCTGTGCTGGAGTCGTCGGACCCGCTCGATCCGCCGGAACTGCTGGACTCGGTCGGAGTCGACTGCTCTTGCACGCCGACACAACCGGACAGCGCCGCGGCGGCCGCCAGACCGCCCATCTTGAGGAGTTTCCTGCGATCAGTTGCCATAGTGTGAACACCGGATGAATAAGTAGTTCATACCTTAAACCTTCGGGTACAACCGTGCACAATTCGAGTTCGGAGTAGGCACTTCGTACGACCTGTCGCGGTTCGCGACCCGGTGATGTATGAGGGTATATGATCAAATTACTCGCAGTAAGATCGGCTTACACTCCCGAATTTACCTACACCACTCCGTTCACTCGACGACCGAGACGTCCGCTCGCGCGTCTGTGACGGGAACGCCCGCGGCGTCGGCGTCCGGGTCGCCGGCAGCGACGACGAGCGTGTTGCGGCCGTCGTCGAGGTCGACGGTGGTGGCGAACTGTCCGTCCTCGATGGTGAGGAGTTGCGCGTCGCCGCCGACTGCGACGGCGACCGTGGAGGCGTCGGTCTCGCCTTCGATCCGAATCTCGGATGACTCGACGGTGGTGTCGGGCATCGCCACGTCGAGCGCCGGCGACTCCGGCGGCCCGTCCTGGTATCGCTCCCGGACGACCGAGGGTGTTCCCTGCGCTGCTCCTGCGTCGATGCCGTTCGCGAGGCGAACGAAGACGGCGTGACTCCAGGACAGCGGCGTGGCGCTCCCGGTTCCCGCGCCGAGTTCCCAGCCGTACCCTGTCGACTCCTCGCGGTCCCACACTTGTTCGGGGAGCATCCGTCCCTCGTTGGCGAAGCCCGCGATGGTCGACAGTAGCGAGCGGGGTGCGTCCGCGCCCGACTGTGTCCCCGCGGCGAGTTCGTACTCTGCTCGCTCACCGGTCAACAGCGGCCACAGTCGCCCGCGCGTGTCCGTGCCGACGGGGAACGGTGCGCCGCTCTCGCCCTCACCGTAGCCGTCACCCGTGTAGCGGTAGAAGCCTGGGCCCTGGGGCGTCTCTTTCCGGATAGCGTCGTCGACGACGTCGACCGACGACTCGATTATGTCGTCGTCTGCGGGGAGGATTCCGAGGCGGACGAGTTCGAGGAAGCCGGCGTCGACGACGTTACGCTCGTCGAACGTTCGCCCGCCGTTGGCCAGCGTCCGGTCGGTGCCGTCGTCAGGAATGCGGTTGCCGTTGATCCGAAAGTAGTACGGCGGGTCGTGGCGGTCGGTTCCTTCGCGGGTGACACACCACTCTTGGACGCCCGACCGAAAGCGATCGGCGGTCGCCAGCCACACCAGTGTGTCCGCTGTTTCTTCCCGGTCGGCGGCGACGCCGGCGGCGGAGACGAGGCCAGCAATCTCGGCGGCTATTGTCGACGGCGACAGGCCGGATTCTTCCTCCCAGCGTTCTTGATCCGTGCCCGGGCCGTTACGAAGGGCGTAGTCTGCAGACGCGGCGACGTCGTCGTAGCTGAACGCCAGGTCCGCGAACGAGTGGCCGTGTTCGGTCGTCGCGCGCCGTGCCATCACGAGCGGGAATGACACCTCGTCCAACTGTTCGGCCCCCCAGCGGGTGCGACCGTCGAGGTAGGTGTTCTGCGGGACGAACCCGCCCTCGCGCTGTTGCACGTCGAACAGGTACTCTGCGGTGGTGACGGCCGCCTCCGACTTCCCCATCGCCTCCAGCGCGGTGAACGACTGGTAGAGGTCGCGCGCCCACACGTAGTGGTAGCCGACGTCCGATGGCTCCTCCGCGAGGATCACTTCCCCCCACGGGACGCACGGACTCGCGACTCCCGCGCCCGCGAATGTCGCGTCCTCAGAGGCGCGAAGGACCATCGCGCTCGTCCGGTACAGCGCCGCCAACTCCTCGTCGTCGGCGACGCTGTCGGGCACGTCGACGCCTGAGAGCCACGCCTGCCATCCCGCGCGATACGACTCCCGGACCGCGTCGAACCCCTCCCGGAGCGAATCGCGCGCGACGCGGACGGGTGCGGCGTCGTCGCCCGTACCCGTGGCGAATCCGAGTGCGACTGTCGTCTCGACTGACTCGGTACCCAACCGACCCACCAAGGCGGCGTTGCCGGTCGTCTCACGGGAGACGCCTCCCTCGATACCCTGTCGGAGGAGTCGCGCGGTCGACTCGTCGGGAACGGGCGCGGCGGTGGCCCACTCGAAGCCCGAAGAGGCAGTCAGCGCCAGCGACACGTCGTAGTCGTCGCCGTCGGCGTCGCGGACGACACCACCGGCACCGTCGTCGCCGACGGTCACGACCGGCGCGTCGCCCGCCGTGACGCGCACGGCAGCGTCACCTTCGGTCCCGGTCGTTACGGCAGGGCGACACACCGCGTACACCGACAGGTCGGCGTCGCCGTCGAAGTGCACGTCCGCGAGGAGGGTGTCGCGTGCGGGGTCGGCGACGTACTCGACGTCGAGCGTCCAGTCTCGCGACTCGCCGGCGAACTCGTGGCGATAACAGAGGGCGTCGTCGGCAGTGGGGACGACCGTCCGCGACACGTCGTCGTCGACGCGGCGGTCGAGTTCGGCGGTGCGTTCGGCGTAGCCCCCGCCGTCAGTCACAAGAAAGTCAACGCGGCGGACGTTCAGGAGGTCGACGCGCGGGAACCGAACCCCGGTCACCGCACCGCGAGTGAGGCTGTACCACACGCGGCCGTCGTCGTCGGTCGCGCTCGCGGTCGATCCTGTCCCGTCACCGACGGCGGTGCCGATGCCCATCTTCTCGCCGGTCGTCCAGAACGGCGCGAGTTCAACCTCACGAGGCTCGGGTAGTGGCGTCGATGTCGCCGTCTTAGCAGGCGTAGTTCCGTCACTCCCGTCGGCAGTCGCGTCCGTCGCCACCTCGTTCGTGTCTCCGCCACAGCCAGCGAGTCCGGCGAGTCCAGCGGCGGCAGTTCCAGCGAGAAATCGGCGACGATCGGAGCCTGCATACCGCTCGCCCGAGTCGGACCCACTCTCAGTGGCCCCGTCGTCAGCCGCATCGTCCGTGTCACGTGTCTGCATACCGACCCCCTCTCGACCACTTCCTAAAAAGAACGACGAAATACCACTTCACAAATCGGCGCGAGAGGGAAAGACCTAAACGATCAGGTTCGTTCACACGGGACTATGGCTACCGTTCGGCTGGAAAATCTACGAAAGACCTTCGACAGTGGTCGGATCGTCGCCGTCGACGATCTCTCGGTATCGGTGGACGACGGCGACTTCCTCACCGTTGTCGGCCCGTCCGGATGTGGGAAATCGACGACCCTGCGGATGATCGCGGGACTGGAACGTCCGACGAGTGGGGACATCCTGATCGACGGCGAGGACGTCACCGACAAGCACGCTCGCAAGCGCGACGTGGCGATGGTGTTCCAAAACTACGCGCTGTACCCACACAAGACCGTGATGGGGAATATGGAGTTCGGCCTCAGGATGAGCACGGACCTCGAGAAAGAGGAGCGGCGCGAACGCGTCCGCGAGACGGCCGAGATGATGGGCATCGAGGACCTGCTCGAAGACAAGCCGAGCGAACTCTCCGGCGGGCAAAAACAGCGTGTCGCGCTTGGACGCGCCATCGTGCGCGAACCCGACGTGTTCCTGTTCGACGAACCGCTGTCAAACCTCGACGCGAAACTGCGGACGACGATGCGCACCGAGATTCAGCGCCTCCAGGACGAACTCGACATCACCGCCATCTACGTCACCCACGACCAGGAGGAAGCGATGACGATGGGCGATCAGATCGCCATCCTCGACGGCGGCGAACTCCAGCAGACAGGCCGCCCGACCGATGTGTACGACGACCCCGCAAACGAGTTCGTCGGCGGGTTCGTCGGGTCGCCGTCGATGAACGTCCTCGAGGCGAGCGTCACGACGAGCGCCGACCCGCGAGACGAACCGAACGAGTCGGGCATCACGCTCCACGGGACGACTTCGGACTTCTCGTTCGACCTGCCGAACGGCGCGGGCGCGGACTTCGACGGGGTGCGCGAGGTGCGGATGGGGATCCGTCCGGAGGACGTCCGCGTCGCCGACAAGGACGAACCCGGTATCGAGACGACGGTCGACGTTCTCGAACCCATCGGGTCGGACAACTACCTCTACCTCGATTTGGGACCGGAGTTCATCGCTCGCGTCGACAGCGGCATCACGCCGTCGGTCGGGTCACAGGTGCGCATCACCTTCGACGAGGCCGACGTCCACCTGTTCGACACCGACACTGGCGAGTCACTGACGCACGGCCGGGAAGTACCGTCTTCGCCAATCGCGGGTGAGGGCGAAGAACTCGAACAAACGGCCGACTGAAGCCGACGCGACGCCCTCTGCGCGGTCGATACCGTGGCGGATCCGATTCTCACGCACTCGTTCTTCAGGTGAACGCAGACCCTGAACGCCGACTCAGCAGTTAGTCGTCGGCGGCGAGTCGCTCGGCCACTGGTCCTGCGAGTGCGTCTCGTTGGTCGAGCAGCGCCGTCGTCGCGAGTCGGATGGCGTGGGGCCACCCGAGCGGCGTGGCGCTATCGGGCGTGCCGTCGTCGAAGAACTGTTCGGGCAGGTAGCCGCCGGGGACGGTCAGCGGGCCGTCCGGCGAGACGAGACCGAGTAACTGCCGGGAACGGGCGGCGAACTGGTCGGATCGGGCGTCACCCTGATCCTCGAGGAACGCGGCGAGTTCGGCGGCGGCATTCGCGCCCCACGCCGTCGAGACGGTCCAGATCTTCTCGTGGCCCTGTTCGCGCTGTCGCCACGCGTCTCCCTCGTAGCGGATAAGGCCCTCCACGTCGCCGTCGGCGGGCGCGTGATACAGGCCCTCGATGGTCGTCTCGACGTGTTCGACGAGGCGGTCGACGCGCGTCTCGTCCACCTCGCCGATGCGGGCGTACGTCCGGTGGGCGTCCGCAAGCGCGAACGTCGCGGAGTCGAGGCGAGCGTCGAGTTCGCCCAGTCCGTGTTCGCTCACCGCGAACACGCCGCGGTTGGCCACCCAGAGGTCGTCGAGGGCGTCGTACACGTCCGTCGCGAGTTCCGTCGCCTCGGCGACGCGGGGGAACCGCTCGGCGTCGACGGCGGCGACGGCGGCGTACGCGTCGAGGAACCGCGCGGCGGTGTGTGCGAAGCGCCCGCCGGAGTCCTCCCACGCGTTCTGGCAGGCGACGGGTCGCCCGTCGTGGCTCAGCGAGTCGGCCATCCCGTCGAGCGCCGAATCGAGAGTCTCGACGATTGCGTCGCACAGGTCGTCGTCTGCCGGGAGTGATCGTAGGACGCGCGCGAGGAACGCGACGACGCTGGCGGTCTGGTCGGCCTGGTACTCCAGGTCGTCGGTCGCTTCCATCCGAGCGTTCGCCCACCCCGGCGCGAGCGCACCGTTGCGCGGCCACACGCGGTGGGGCCACGTCCCGTCGGGAAGTTGCGTGTCGACGTACGACCGGGCGCTCCGGCGGTGCCACTCGGAGAGGTCCAACTCGAAGTGGTCGTCGGCGTCGAGGAGAAAGCCCGATATCTCTGCGTCGTCGCGGAACCAGGTGTAGCCGTAGCCGCCGGAGTGGACGTAGTGCGGGTCGAAGTCCGGGCCGGCGATCCGAAGTCCAGTCGGCGCGGACAACAGCGACAGCGCCCGGAGGTCGTCGACCGCTGCATCCTCCCGTGGTAACCCCTCGGGCACCGTCGCGGCGGTGTCGCAGTCGGCCGCCAGTTCCTGCAGCGCCACCGCGGAGTCGACGCGATCGAACAGCGACTCGAACGACGACAGCGCCGTCTCTCGGGTCGTCTCCTCGCGGTCGGTCACGAGCGTCGCCATCGTCGCCGTGCCGTCGTGGGCTGGGAGGCTGACGATGACCGTGCCGCCGAGGTGGTCCTCCTCACGGCGCTGGCCGAGCGACTCGGCCTCGGCCTCGTGCGGTTCCGGCGATAAGACGGCGTCCGGACGTGCGGGGAGTCCGCCGCCGATCACGTGCATCTCGCCGTCGCCCGCGATGAAGTCGTGTTCGCGGTCGTGGAACACTTCGACGGCACCGTCGAGGCGGAGTTGCCCGACGCGGGCGTCTCGGCTCTCGGGGGCGAACGTACACCCCGAGAGGACGGCGGTTTCTGCGGCAGCCGCCCGGTCGGGGTCGCTAAACTCGAAGCGGGTGAGGTGCGCCTGGCCAGCGTCCGTCTCGACCGTCAGGTCGAAGCGGGTCACCGCGCCGACCGGCGTGTCGTACGTCGTCGTCACCAGTGGCGTGTGCTCGTGGTACGACTGCTCGCCGTCTTCGAACTCCACGACGAGGCCGCCGTCTGTGGAGCGAACGCCGTCTTCGCCGCCATTCACGTCGGCGGGTGGGTCGTCGAATCGAAGCGCGAACCGCGAGTCAGCGATACCAGAGAATCCGGAGAGGGGGTACCCGAAGTCACCGATCGTTCCGTCGGGAGCGACGTGGACTAGGCGGTCCACGGAACCCGAGAACAGCCCAGCGGTCGTGCGTCGCTCGCCGGGGAACCGGGTCGGATGGTCCCGGTGTCGTTTGTGGTCGTCGAGTGCGTCACGCAGTCTCATATCACGTAGGCGCGCGTCTGGAGGTATAATTCTTGTTGTAATCGTATCTCAGAGATTCAGCAGTTCCGCAACCCTCAAGCCTCCCCGCACCGCCGGACTCTCGCATGAGCAGTCCGACCCCGGACGGCGACGCCGCCGGCGACGCGCCGTCCGACTCCGACGACCCGACACATCATCCCGGTCCCCCGCGAACGACCAGCGTGGGGGAGACCGTCGAACTCGCTCCGCGCGGTCTCGACGCTGTCGTTGAGGTCGGCCCGGACGGCGCACGGACCGACGCCGACGGTCACGACGAGTTCTCGTGGACGCTCGTCGACGGGCCTACCGACAGCGAGGCCGACGTGAGCGACGGGACGGTCGTCCACCTCTCGCCGGACCAGCCCGGAACCTATCGACTGCAACTCGACGGACCCAACGGCGTCCACGAACAGACGGTTCGTGCGTTCCCGGACGAACGCCACGAGACGACGCTCCGCGCGTCGAAGGCGGCCTTCGACGAACCGACGGCGAAGGTGTCGGCCGACCGCGTCTCCGTCGCCGGGCCGTTCAACGACTGGAGCGTCGCCGCCCGCCGTCCGTACGACGACGGTGACTCGTTGGCGCTCGACGTCCACCTCCCGCCGGGGCGACACATCTACTCGTTCGCACTCGACGACCACCTCGGAACCGCCGTCGGCGGCGAGGAGACGGTGGCGGGGCCGGGTCGTCCCCGCGTCCACCTAGACGCTCGCGTCGAGGCGGACCGCGTCGTCGTCAGCGCCGACGCGGAGGCCGCACCCGCCGGCCCCGACTCGTCGATCACGCCCGCCGGCAGCGACCCCGACGTCGAGTGGCTGTTCGACGGGCGCGACGACCTCTCCGACAGCGACGTGGCGGTCGACGGCGACACCCTCGTCGTCGACCGCGAGGCGCTTCCGGACTCGGGCCTCGCGCGGATCCACGCCGTCCCCGTCGCAGAGCGATACGGCGTGATGGACACGGTGGAACTGTCGACAGAGGGGGCTGTGGAGACGACACCCACCGTCGCCCGCCCCAACGACCCGCCCGCGTGGGCCGAGTCACCCACCATCTACGAGGTGTTCGTCCGCTCGTTCGCCGGCGAGACGCCCGACACGACGTTCGCGGAGATCAAGCGCCGCCTCCCGTACATCGCGTCGCTGAACGTCGACGTACTGTGGCTGACGCCGGTGTTGCAGAGTCCCACCGTCCACGGCTACCACATCACCGACTTCACGCGCACCGCAGACGACTTGGGAACCCGCGAGGAGTTCGAGTCACTCGTCGACGCCTGCCACGACCGCGACATCCGCGTCGTCTTCGACCTGGTCGTCAACCACACCTCCCGCGACCACCCGGCGTTCCAGATGCACTCGGCGGGCGTCGAGGCGTTCGACGAGCAGTACCCGCGCCGACCACCCGAACAGAACCCCTCGGACGTCGACTGGTCGGGCCACGGCACGCCCGAGTTCCGCTTCAACTGGGTGCGCATCCCGGACGTGAACTACGACTCGCCGACCGTCCGTGCGTGGATGCTGTCGGTCGTCGACGAGTGGGCCAACGTGGTCGACGGCTTCCGTTGTGACGTGGCGTGGGGCGTCCCGCACGGCTTCTGGAAGGAGGCGTCCGAGCGCCTCCGCCGCGAGAACCCCGAGTTCCTCCTCCTCGACGAGACGATTCCCCGGGACCCGTTTATGCACGAGTCGGAGTTCCACATGCACTACGACACGCCGCTGTACGACACGCTCCGAGAGGTCGGAACGGGTCACGTCGACGCCGACGCCGTCCTCGACGCTCTCGACGCCGCGGCCGTCCAGGGGTTCCCCCGGTCGGCGGTCCAGATGCGCTACGTCGAGAACCACGACGAGGACCGCTACCGCGCCGAGTGCGGCATCGAGGCGCTTCGTGCGGCGGCGGCCGCGACGTTCACCCTCCCCGGCGCACCGATGGTGTACTACGGACAGGAGCGAGGGATGACCGAGTACCGCGGTGAGATGCGCTGGTACGACGGCGACAACCGTCTCACCGACTACCACCGCCGTCTCTCTGCGACCCGCCGCGACCACCCAGTGCTCCGTGAGGGGTCGGTCGATCGCCTCGCGTACGACGTCGTCGGCGGCGACGACGGAGACGCGACGGGCAGCGGCGGTTCTCTCGGCATCGTCGGCGGCACGGAGGGCGACGTCGCCGACGGGACGGGTGGCACACGCGGCGTCACCGCGTACGCACGCGACGACGGCACCGACCGCGTCGTCGTCGTCCTCAACTTCGGTGGGGACACGGAGACGGTTCGCCTCGGGGAGTCGGTCGTCCCGGTCGACCTGTTCACCGGCGCGAACGTCGCTGTCACGGGTGACGACGACCCGACGGACACCGTCGAGGTGCGAAACGCCGTCGTCTGTCGAGTCGAGGGCAGAGGATCGTAGGTGACCGTGCTGTCACGCACGACTCGTCGACCGCCAACCGACCTGGGACCGGGAGTTATACGGTATCCCGGTAGGAGGTGACACGTATGGATACCGACGGGGGAGACGCCCCCGACGCAGTCGACGGACGCGACGTCGACGTGGAGTCGTTGCTGAAGCGGTTCGGCCTCTCGGACAAGGAGGTGGACACCTACCTGACGCTCCTCGAACACGGTGAGGCGAAAGCCAGCACGGTCGCGGAGGCCGCGGGCGTCTCCAAGCGCTACGTCTACAGCGCCAGCGAGGAACTGGAGGCGCGGGGCTTCGTCACCGTCAACGACCACGTGACGCCGACGACAATTCGCGCGAATCCGCCCGCCGAAGTCGTCGACAGACTCGCCGCCGATGCGGAGTCGATGCGTCCAGCGCTCGAAGCCCGATTCTCTCGGGCGGAGACGACACAGGAACCGTTCGAGGTGGTGAAATCCCGCGTCACCGTCGTCAAGCGCATCCGTCGCGCCATCGAGGAGGCCACGATGGAGGTGGCGCTGTCGTTCCCCCTCGACCGTCTCGACGAGGTGGCCGACGACCTCCGGGCGGCCGTCGACCGCGGCGTGTTGGTCCTGCTCATCGTCACCGGCGTCGACGAGTCGGTCGACGACCGCACGCTCGACCTCGACGGCGTCGCCAGCGCCGCCCGCGCGTGGAGTCAGCCGATGCCGTCGATGCTCACCGTCGACGGCCGAACCGGCGTGGTCGCGCCCGCGGAGATGGTCGCTCGCTCTAACAGCGGCAAACAGGCCATCGTCTTCTCCCAACAGCAACTCGGCCCCGTCATCGTCGGGTCGTTCCTCGGGAACTACTGGCCCGCCGCCGCCGAAGTGGTCGTCGCCGACCCCGCGCCGCTCCCGGCGTCGTACGGTGACTTCCGTCACACTGTGTTCCAGGCGGAACTCCACCGCCGCGCCGCCGACGGCGTCGTCGCGCACGTCACCGGCCGACTCACCGCGACCGGCGAGGAGGTGACGCTGACCGGAGAGGTCGTCGCCGTCAACCAGGGGCTCGTCGCCCCGGCGAACAACGACTTTCCCATCCAGCACACGCTCACGCTTGACGTCGACGGCGACCACGTCACCGTCGGCGGCCTCGGCGCGTTCGTTGAGGACGTCGAAGCCGAGCGTGTCGAACTCCGACCGCTCGAATCGTAAGCGACGCGCCGACCGTCTTCTCGACTGTCGACCTCTGGATGCCTCCCACCGTTACCCACCGACAGGTCCCACGAGGACGAACAGGCCCAACAGGAGGCCGCTCACGACGACGGCGAGGACGACGTCGAGGACGACGCCGGCACGGAGCATCTCCTCGCGCCGTACCTCCCCGGTCCCGAACGCGATGGCGTTCGGCGGCGTCGCGACGGGCAACGCGAAGCCGAAACTCGCGGCTACGCCGCCGGTAATCGCCAAGAGGACGGCGGTGTCTCCACCCGTTCCGAGTGCACCAGCGAACTCCGGCCCGATGCCGATGAGCAGCGGTACGAGCACCGCCGCCATCGCGGTGTTCGAAGCCAACTCCCCGGCGAAGATGGTTCCGACTACGATAACGAACACGACCACGACGATCGGGACGCCGACGAGGGGGCCGAGAATCACGTCGGCGAGCCACGTGACCGCGCCAGTCTCCCCGAGTGCGGCCGCCAGCGAGAGGCCGCCGCCGAGCAAGAGGAGCGTCCCCCAGTCGATTCGTTCGACGTCGTCCCAGTCGACGCCGCCCGCGAGGATCAGCGCGGGAATCGCCGCCATCCCGACGATGACGAAGTACAACACGCCTTGATGGCCCACGCCGAACACGCTCTGACCGGACCCTCCGAACAGCGTCGTCGCCCACGTCGACGGTATCCACGGTCTAAACAGGAAATCGAGTCCGCCAATCAGCCACAGCGCCGCCGTCGTCGCCGCGATGGCGACCGTCCGCCTCCCGGCGGTCGTCATCGGTCCGAGGTCCGCGAGTGCGTCGTCGGCGTACGCGCTCGACAGGGCTGTGGCCGACACCTCGGGCGGGTACAGCCGAACTGTGAGCACGTACCACGCGATCGGGAGACTGACGACGACGACCGGCACGCCGACCACCAGCCATTCGGCGAAGCCGATGTCGTACCCCAGCGTCGCCGACAACTGCGAGACGACGATGGCGTTTGGCGGCGACCCGATGAGCGTCCCGACGCCGCCGATGCTGGCGGCGTACGCCGTGCCCAACAGCGCCGCCGTCTCGAGATTTGGCGGTGCGGCTGTCTCACTGTCTTTGGGGGTTTCGAGGCCGCTGTCCGCGAGGACGGTCCGACTGACGCCGAGTGCGACGGGTATCATCATCGCCGTCGTCGCCGTGTTCGAGATGAGCATCGATAGGCCAGCGGTCGCCAGCATCAACGCGAGGACGGCCCGCGAGGGTGAGGTGCCGACCCGCGCCAAGAGCAGGTACGCGATGCGCCGGTCGACGTCGTGGCGCTCCAACGCTGCCGCGAGGACGAACCCCGCCAACAACAGGAACACGACGGGGTCGGCGAACGCCGCGAGCGCCGGAGTCATCGACGGATACACGCCGAGGACCGTCAACACGACCGGCACACACAGCGCCGTCACCGGCAGCGGCAGCGCCTCCGTCACCCACAGCGAGGCGGCGAACCACGCCGTCGCGAGTGCGTAGTTGCCCGTCGCCGACAGCGTCTCGAACGGCGTCGCCACCGCGATCACCCCCGTTCCCACGACCATGACGGTGAGCGCGGCGACCCGCTTCGGGTCGGCGTTCATCCGTGGGGAATGAGGCGACACTCGTTCGACCGAGCGACGCCAGTGTTCCGACAGCTCTGCTGCGGCCGGACTGGACCGAAACGAGATGACATCGTGACGATACCATTGTGGGTCGTTCGGGCGTTGCTAGCCGTATGGTACTGCGAACACTCCTGTTGGTACTGGGCGTCGTCGAGTTCCTCCGACCCCGCCAACTCGTAGATTTTTGGATGCGACTGGCCGTTCGCGGTGACGACCCCGTCGAACTGCGCGAGTGGGTGTACTCCATCGCGCGCTTGGAGGGCGTCGTGATCGTGTTGTGGGTCCTCGGCAACGCCCTCCGGCGGGCGCGGTCGTCCGACGATCAGGAGGCCGTCGCGGTCGTCGACGCGGCCTGAGGTCCTCGCTGTCACGCGACCCCACCGAGCAGTCGCCCGACGGTGTACGCGACGCCGGCGGCGGCCATCCCGACGGCGAACATCTCTCCACCGGCCAGGTACCACGGCCGGTTCGTGACGAGGCTCCGACTCGCGCCGACGACGAAAAAGGCCGCGGCCGTGACGACGACGGCGAGTTCGAACAGCGGTTCCACGACGAGGACGTACGGTATCAGCGGAAGCCACCCCGCGATGACGAACGCGAGAAACGTCGCGAGCGCCGTTCGTGCGGGCGATTTGCCGTCCGGGTCCGTGCCATCTTCGCCCTGCGCTTCCATCCGGTCCAGTTCCGATCGCCGACTCAGGAAGTTGCTCATCCCCATCGAGAAGCCGTCCGCGAGGAGGTTCGCGACACCGAGGATCAAGACGATAGACGGCTCCAGCGCTGCCCCGGCGACCCCCGCGACGACGGCGAACGTGGTCACAATGCCGTCGTTCGCGCCGTAGATGTACTCGGCGAGGTACGCCCCCGCGTCGGTTCGCTCGTCACCGAGGAGTCGTTCGATCATCGACGGTAGCCGATTCAGTCGTTCGGGTGATATGTGTGTCGACGGTGTCACCTGTCGTCGCTGTCGTTGCCGACGCCGGTCGTCGACGGCTGACTCGCGTGTCGCGGCAGACAGTTTCCAGCGTCTCCGGGTTCGTGCCAAGAGATAGGTGCTTGACCCGTGTCTCGTCGGTATGGCATCCGACGACGACCGACCGTTCTCTCCCGCAGAGAGCGTCTGCCCGTTCTGCGGGGTCGGCTGTGGTCTCCAGTACGACCCTGCGAGCGGTGCCGCACGCGGGTGGAACGGTCCGGTCAACACCCGCGGTGAACTCTGTCCGAAAGGCGTCGCCGCGTTCGACGTGGTCGACCACCCCGACCGCGTGACGACGCCACTCGTCCGCGAGGACGGTCGCCTCGTCGAGGCGTCGTGGGAGGCCGCACTCGACCGCATCGACGCCGAGTTCGCCGAGGTCGTCGATGCACACGGCCCGGAAGCGCTGGCGTTCTTCGCGTCCTCGAACTGCACGAACGAGGAGAACTACGTCCTGCAGAAACTCGCGCGACTCCTCGGAACCAACACCGTCGACAACTGCGCCCGCCTGTGTCACTCTTCGACGGTCGCGGCGATGGCCGACCGCTTCGGCGCGGGGGCGATGACGAACTCACTGGAGGACCTAACGGAGGCCGACGTGTTCCTCGTCGTCGGCGCGAACCCGGCGGTGAACCACCCCATCATCTTCCGGTCGTACCTCCTCCCAGCGATCAAAGCCGGCACGACGCTGATCCACGTCGACCCACGCCGGACCGACACGACGCAGGTAGCGACCCACCACCTCGCGGTGCGTCCGGGGTACGACATCCCACTGTTGAACGCGCTTGCGGCGGTCGTCGTCAAGGAGGGCCTCGTCGACGAGGCGTTCTGTGCCGACCGCGTCTCGGGGCTCGAAGCGTTCCGCGAGTTCGCCGCCGGCGTCGACATCGACGCGAACGCTGCTCAGGCGGGCGTCGACGCCGAGACGCTTCGCGAAGTTGCCCGAGCGTACGGCGAAGCGGAGCGAGCGGCCATCTTCACCGGGATGGGGCTGAGCCAACACCACTGCGGGACGGCGAACGTCCACGCGCTTCTCAACCTCGCGCTCCTGACGGGTAACGTCGGGCGCCGCGGGACCGGCGTGAACCCGCTTCGCGGGCAGAACAACGTCCAAGGCGCGGGCGACGTGGGTGCACTCCCCGACCTCCTCCCGGGCGGGCGGCGCGTCACCGATGCCGACGCGCGGGCGGACCTCGCGGCGGCGTGGGGCGTCGATAGCGACGTCCTCCCGGCCGTTCCGGGGCTGACTGAAGTCGAGGCGACGCACGCCTTCGGCGACGAGATTCACGCGGCGTTCGTCCTCGGCGAGAACCCCGTCGTCACCGAACCGAACGCGAACCGGGTGGCCGACCGATTCGACGAACTCGGATTCCTCGTCGTGCAGGATCTGTTTCTCACCGAAACGGCCGAATACGCCGACGTGGTCCTCCCCGGAAGCGCGTGGGCCGAACGCGGCGGCACCGTCACCAACACCGACCGGCAGATGATCCGGATGCGCCCGAACGCCGAACCGCCGGGTGACGCCCGTCCCGACCTCGACATCCTCTGTGCCGTCGCTCGGCGTCTCACCGGCCGACCCGACCAGTTCGACTACGACGGTCCGGAGGCGGTGTTCACGGAACTGACGACGGTGACGCCCCCGTACGCCGGGATGACGTACGAGGGAATCGGGACCGGGAGCCAGCGGTGGCCCTTCCCAGAGGGAGCAGAGACGGAAACGGCGGTCCTCCACGAGTCGACGTTCGCCTCCGGCGACCGCCGCGCGTCGCTTCGCGTCGTCGACCACGTCGACCCCGTCGACCCGGTCGGAGACGACGACCTCGTGTTGACGACCGGGCGGGTGCTCGCGCACTTCAACAGTGGAGCGCTCACTACCCGGTCGGACCGACTCGTCCGCATCGGTGGCGAGCGAACCCTGCAGATTCACCCCGACGACGCGGCCGCCCGCGACATCGATTCCGGCGACACCGTTCACATCATCAACGACCGCGGCGAGGCGTCGCTGACTGCGGAGGTGACGCCCGCAGTCCGGCACGGGACAGTGTTCGCGACGTTCCACGGTGCAGAGCCGTCGATCAACGCCCTCGTCGGCGACACGCTCGACCCAATCGCGAAGATACCCGAGTACAAACACTCGGCCGTCCGCGTCACCGTCACGTCTACAGAGTGAGCTGCGGGCGCTGGCGTCGTCTCATCGCCCCGGAACCGGCTGTGCGGGAACCGGCTGCGCGATTAAATACTCGCGCGTGCGTCTGTCCGAACGGTGACAGAGATGGACGTAACTGACCGCGTGTACACGGCGGGGATGACCGACGACGAGGTCGACGACCGACTCCGAGAGACGGCGACGGGCGTACTCGCCCTCTCGCGTGCGGACGACGCGTACGCGATTCCCGTCTCGTTCGCGTACGACGGGGAGGTGATTCGGTTCCGTCTCGGCGACGACGGCGACAGCAGGAAACTCGCGTTCGCGGAGACGACGGCGGAGGCGTGTTTCGTCGTCCACGGTGTCGAGGACGAACGCGACTCTTGGAGCGTCGTCGCCACCGGGCCGCTCCGCCGTCTCTCTGCCGAGGAGTGGGAAGCCGCCAACCCTGCGGATATCGACGAGGCGTACCCGCCGTTGCGGGTGTTCGACGAGGCTATCGAGGAGACAGAACTGGTGGGCTACGAGTTACAGATCGAGTCGCTGACGGGGCGACGAACCGCGGAGTGAGTGTCGGTGGCGGAGCGGTCGCAGAGCAGGTGGCTGCGGGGGGCTCAGTCTCGGTACAGCGAGTAGGTGATGACGCCGAATCCGATCATCGTCAGAATGCTCTGTGCGAGGACGCCGTACAAAACGGCCTGTGGCCCCGAGAGATTGATCACGTCGCCCGCGATGTCGACGAAGCCGCCGAGCACGCTTCCGAGAGTGACGACGGCGAATCCGACAGCGAGCGCCCGCAAGGCGACCGACCCGGTGCGACGATACGCCGTGTACGACAGGTAGGTGATCAGCGCGCCGAACACGAACGTCAGCGTCTTCGTCGCCGCGATGGCGAGCGTCAGGTGGCTCATCGGTCCGCCTCCGTGCGAACTTCGCTCCACATACTCGCGAGTCGGTCGGCGGCGTCCTCTGCGGGTCGGTTGATGCTGACGTCGAACTCCCGTTGCTCGGTCAGCGTGACGATGACGTCCTCGAAGTCGGTCCGATAGCGGGTCGCGTGGTGACCGTCCTGCCTGACTTCGACGCCCTCGGCGAGCAACTGCGCGTCGGACAGGAGGTCCAGTTTTCTGTACGTGGTTGACATCGGAATATCACACTCCTCGGAGACTTCCCCGGCAGTCAGGGGTTCGTCGAGCCGCTCGATGATCGTTCGACAGTCCGAGTCGTCGAGCGCGTCGAGCACCGGCTGTAGGCTCGGTCCCGGATCCGCCCCCGGCCGGGTGTCGCGCACCATACGGGCCGGTAGATGGGTCTGGTTAATATGCTCGCTGGTTTCATCCACCCGATCCCAACAACTGGGAACCGGCTTTCACCCCTTATCACCCGAAGCCTAACGGTGTCGTGTATGCCTCAGATGGGTGCACCCGGCTCCGGGATGAGTCGGCGTGAGTTCTTGGCTGCAACGGGGACGACTGGTGCGGCGGCACTCGCGGGGTGTCAAGCCCCGACAGACACCGGGGAGGAACCGGGAGCGGCCGCCACGTCTGCGGGGACGGCGGCCGCGAGTCAGTCGCTGCCGACCACGTCGCCGCCGGAGGTCGTCAACGTCGACGAACAGGGCGGCGAGGTCGTGATGAAGACCCAACCGGCCCGTCACGACGTCCACCCCGGCGAGTCGATGGGCGGTCCGATCGAACTCCCGCGCGTGTGGGCGTTCCAGGCCGACGACCGCGACCCGTCCGTGCCGGGGCCCATCCTCCGGACGACCGAGGGGAACGATATGACGGTCGTCCTCGACAACACGCAGGGCAAGCGCCCACACACGCTCCACTTCCACGGCGTACGGAAGACGTGGGAGAACGACGGCGTCCCGACGACGACGGGCATCACTGTCGGCCCCGGCGAGAAACACGAGTACGAGATTCCCGCGAACGAACCGGGCACCCACGTCTACCACTGTCACTATCAGACCCAGCGCCACATCGACATGGGGATGTACGGCATCTTCCGTGTCGACCCTGAAGGGTACGAACCCGCCGACAAGGAGTACTTCATGACGGTGAAGGAGTGGGACTCGGACCTCCACAAGATGATGGCGGGACAGGACGCCTCCTACTCGCCGCGTGACCGCAACCCCGACGTGTTCACGGTCAACGGCAAGGCGGCCCCGCGGACGCTCCACCCCGAGGAGGGGTCGCCAATGATCGTCTCGCAGGGCGACACCGTCCGCGTCCACTACCTCAACGGCGGGTACATGAACCACCCGATGCACATCCACAACCACCGCTTCGAGTTGGTGGAGAAAGACGGCGGCACGATTCCTGAGGCCGCCCGTCACAAGATGGACATTACCGACATCGCGCCGGCCGAGCGCCACACCATCGAGTTCACCGCCGACGCCGACCCCGGTATCTACCTGATGCACTGCCACAAGGTGAAACACGTGATGAACGGGAGCAGTTACCCCGGCGGGATGCTCTCGGGCGTCGTCTACGAGGAGGCGATGGACACCGAGATATTCTCGTCGCTGATGGAGTACGCGGGCTACGAGGGCTGACCACGACAGGGGCCGTCTCACACTCGCTATCGGGACGCAGGAACTCACCGTCCCGGTCGTTCGACGGCATTCGCTGGGTGGTGGATCGCCTGCTCACTGGACGGGATACAGTTCGTCCAGACACGCCTCGGTGAACGTGGGGACGGTGATATCGTTGCCCGCGCGGATTTTGATGATCAGTCCTGTCGTCTCTGACAGGTAGATGTGGACGGCTGTGGCGCGTTCGTGTTGGATCACGAGCACCTTCGCCGATCCGAGGTGCGCGTACACTTCCTCGACGGACGGTCGCCGAAACAGCGCCATCGATCGGTGAACGACTGCGTCGAACTCGCGATCGGAGAGTTCCGTCTCGACGCCCGGCTTGATGTAGTGCATCTGGTAGTCGTACGTCGTCGCGTCGAAGGAGGCGACCCATCGAAGGTCGTCCACGAACTGGTCGTGGAGGAACGCGAGGAAGTTGTCGTAGTCCGGCTTTGGGGCGGTGTTGCGTGTTGGGCTCATCGGGATGGTCCTGCCGCGAGTACGGCGATGAACTGGAAGGCGGCGGTGGTTGCTGTCAGCGTCTCCAGCGTCGTTCGCCCGTGATCGCTGGTCGCTTCAGTCGCTCGGCTCGCTCCGGCCACCTGCCACCGTTCTCCGGCCGGAGTGCCGAATCACACGGCCTGATGTTCACAGTACAGTAATGAATCCGGGGAAATATGACCATATCGGTCACACACCGCGAACAGTTATGCTTCGGCGACGACAGACTCCGGTATGGATTCCCGACACGGCTGTGGTGTGCCCGCTCCGCTCGCACGCGATTCGACACTGGCCTCTCGGCGGCCGACCGTTGCCGGAGGCGGTGGCTGAGATGTCGGCCAACGAGCGGCGGACACCCGACCGTTTTTGGCTCATTCTCTCGGGGGTGCTCCTCGTCACGATGCCGGCATTCACGCTCGTCGTCGCGTACGCGGTGTTGCTCGCCACACAGAGCGCACTCGCCGCACAGTTGACCGCGGTCGAAGTGGTCGAACTGTACCTGATCGAACTCGCCGCATTCGCCCTGTTCGGCTACCTCCTCTACCGACTGACGATGTACTCCACGCAGCGGATCGACCGCTCCGAATCAGACTGACGCGGTCGCGACGCGCCGACCGAGGAAGCCATCTCCGAGCAGTAAACGCGGGACGCTCGTCGCTCGCGAGGTCAGCGAGGGCGTGCCGAGCGACGGTGGGCAGTCCTTCGTCGCCACTCTCGACGACGGTCGCAGCTATCGAATCGTCACGGCGACCCCGACGCCGCTTCGTACCCGTCCGGAACGTACGGACACAGCGGGTCCGTCGCCAACGGGTCACCCGTCGCCGCGTACGCACGCGACCGCGACCCGCCACAGACGTCACGGAACTCACAGGCCCCGCACTTTCCGCGGAGCGCATCGCGGTCGCGAAGTTGCTCGAACAGGTCGGCGGACCGATACACGTCTACGAGGTCATCCTCGCGGACGTTCCCCGCCGGTTCCGGGAGAAAGCCCGACGGCGTCACGTCGCCGACGTGGTTGACGAACGCGAACCCGTCGCCGGCGCGGGCGCTCGGACGCGTCGCCGGCGGCCCTCTCGTCGGGTCGACATCCTCAGGGGCGACGCCCTCGCGTTCGAGGCCGATCCGTCGGAACTGCGGGGCTTCGGTCGTCTTGACCGCAAATTCGGCCTCCTCGTCGACGCTGTGAAGCCAGTCCATCACGCTGTCTGCACGGGCGGGCGACACTGGCTCCAGCGTCGCGCCTCGACCCACCGGGACGAGGAAGAACACGCTCCAGCGAACGGCGTCAAGGTCGCGCACGAGATCGCGGACAGCGGGGAGTTCGTCGACCGTACGCTCGCAGACGGTCGTGTTTACCTGTAGTCCGATTCCGGCCTCGCGGATGGTTCGTGCCGCCCGGAGCGTCTCCTCGAAGACGCCCGCCTCGCCGCGGTAGCCGTCGTGAACCGTCGAGTCGCCGGCGTCGATGCTCAGCGCGACCCGTCGGAGGCCGGCGTCCGCCAACCGTTCGATCCGCTCGCGTGTCAGCGACGCCGTCCCACTCGGCGTCAGCGCCATCCGCAGGCCGATGTCGTCGCCGTACGCGACCAACTCCGCGAGGTCGTCGCGAACCAGGGGGTCGCCTCCGGAGAGGACCACGACCTGTCCCTCCCCGAACTCGCGAGCGGCGTCGAGCAGTCGCTTCCCCTCGGCGGTGGTGAGTTCGTCGGGGTGTCGCTGTGGCGTCGCCTCCGCCCGGCAGTGGTCACACGCCAGATCACAGGCGCGTGTCACCTCCCAGACGAGCACGATGGGCCGGTCGCTGGTGTCGAACATCGGAGTGTGTGGGTGCTTACTCGACGACGACGACGCCCTTCATCCCCATCGCCTTGTGGGGCGTACAGGCGTACTTCGTCGTTCCCGTCTCCTCGAACGTATGGGTGAACGTGTGGCCCTCTTCACCGACCAGTTCGGACTCGAAGGACCCGTCCTCAGCGACGACGTTGTGGGAGGCTCCCTCCCCGGTCCACTCCCAGGTGACGGTCGTTCCGGCGGACACCTTCACCGCCGCGGGACCGAAGCCGTAGTAGCCGCCGTTGGCCTCTGTCCCTACCTCGACCGTCACGTCGGAACTGCCCGTCTCGTCGACGACGCCGTCGAAGTTGTCCGCCGAGTCGAGCCACCCGTCGAACGACGCACTCGACCCCGAGTCGCCGGACTCCCCCGATCCCGAGTCAGTCTCGGTCGACTCCGGCGTCGGCGACGGCTGTTCGGTCGCCGTGTCGTCGCCGGCAGACTGTTGGGAACCGCCCGAACAGCCTGCAAGGCCGGTGATCCCGGCGACCGCAGCCAGTCCACTCGCACGAAGCACGGAACGTCGCGTCCGGTCGCTGTCTGACATCACCAGCCGGTTGGAGTGGGGTGAATAAGCCGCCCTCCGTCGTTCCCAGTCGTTGGGAGTCGTCGTGAACGCCGTAGGGGATTCCGTTCACACATCCTGGTGATGACTGACGCCGACCGAACCCGAGTCGAGGAGGCGCGGGCCGACGAGGTGCCCGAGTGGGAGGTGTTCCTGCGCGAATCCGCGTGTGAACCGCTTCGCCACGCTGGCAGCGTCACCGCACCGTCGGCCGAGGTCGCGCACGAACAGGCGTCGACGCTGTTTCCCGAGGCGGGGACGCTGTGGCTGTGTCGAAGCGACGGCGTCGCGCGGTTCGCCGAACGGAACTTGGGCGCGGAGTACGCGTCGTCCGAGCGTGACAGCGAGAGCGACGCTGACGCGACCGCCGAGGCTGCGACCGCCGACGCCGAGGGAGGTGTCGAATCGTGATCTCGATCAGCAAACTGCTGTACGGCCTCGACGCCGAGGGTGACGGCCTCCGCTACGGCGACGCCGACTCGGACGCCGAACAGATCCGCGAGCGTAAACAGCAGCGCCCGGTCGTCGTCTGGAACGGAACCAAGCGCTGCAACCTCGAGTGTGCCCACTGCTACGCCGGCGCCGACGTGGGTGCCGCACCGGGAGAGTTCTCGACGGCCGAGGCGAAGGAGATGATCGACGACCTCGCTGACTACGGCGTGCCTGTGATCCTCTTCTCGGGTGGAGAACCGCTCGTCCGCGACGACCTCGCGGCGTTGGTCGCCCACGCCAGCGATCGAGGCATCCGGCCTGTCCTCTCGACGAACGGCACCCTCCTCACGCGCGACCGTGCGCGTACCCTCCGAGACGCGGGTCTCGCGTACGCGGGTATTTCGGTCGACGGCCGTCGCGAGGTGAACGACGCCTTCCGCGGGCAGGAGGGCGCATTCGACGCCGCCGTCGAGGGCATCGAGGCGTGTCTCGACGTCGGCCTCAAGACCGGACTTCGCTACACCGTGACCGACGACACCGTCCCCGATATGGAGGCGGTCGTGGACCTCCTCACCGACGTCGGCGTCGACCGCTTCTGCTTCTACCACCTCGCGTACGGTGGGCGCGGCGTCCCCGACGCCGACATCACGCCCGAGCGTCGCCGGGAGGCGGTCGAACGCCTGATCGAACTCACCCGCGAGTACCACGAGGCGGGCGAGGAGATCGAGACGCTCCTCGTGGGCAACTACTGCGACGCCGCCTACCTCGTGGAGTACGCTCGCCGAGCGTTCGGCCCCGACCGCGCCGAACGCGTCCGCCGCTACCTCGAAGTCAACGGCGGCGACCCCGCCGGCGAACGCGTCGCCGACATCGACTACCAGGGGAACGTCCACGCGACCCAGTTCTGGCAGTCGTACTCGCTCGGGAACGTCCGAGACCGCCCGTTCGGCGCTATCTGGGACGACGAGTCGAACCCCCTACTGCGGCGGCTTCGAGACCGTCCCGACAGCCTCGGGGACGCCTGCCGCGAGTGCGCCTACAGCGACGTGTGCAGGGGGTCGAGTCGACTCCGGGCGCTCGCCGTCGACGGTGAGTTCGGCGCACGCGACCCGCAGTGTTACCTCACGGACGCCGAACGCGGCCTCGACGCGGTCGATCCAGATGCTGGCGGGTCACCGTCGGCGGCCGACTGACCGCGAGGGAACCGCCGAGACGCCGCTCGGTCGCTCGTTGGGTCCCATCCGCAGAGAATCGGGTGTAACGGTTGGAATCTCTCCTCGAATATGTTCGGGACTACACCCACCCATCTAGACGGCGTAGTGACACCTATGCCGACACACATCGGTCAGCGAGCGGTGGAGCGTGGCGACGAGTCTCTCGACCGTCGTGCGGAGACGACCGTCGAGGTGAAAGGAACCGGCCGACTGTACGACGCTCTGCCGGACCATCGATTCGAGTACACCTTCGAGGGATCGACGCTCAGGGAGTTTCTCGACCAGTTCTTCGAGGAGTACGACGTGGCCGAGTTGGTGCTCGCACGCACGCCCGAGGAGGCTGTCGCGCGTGGGTGGGCGAAGCCGCCGGGTGAACTGCCGGCAGACTTCAAAGCCAACCCCGAGGGTGACCGGACGCGGGCGTTCGCCCGCATCTGCGTCAACGGACGGTTCAACGAACACCTCGACGGCTTCGACACGGAACTGACAGACGGCGACCGGATCGCGCTGATGTATCCGTTCATGTTCTGCTGTTAGTCGCGCTGGGGTCGGTCACCGCTGTCGACAGGTCCCGGACGCGTGGTCACCGTGCGATAGTCCATCCCGAACGTGTTCGCGAGCGTCCCCGTGAGTACGGAACGTCGAACGCTCCCAAGTGACTGCCGGCGGAACCGCCGCACGCGATGAGAGTCAGCAGACGCACCCTGGCGAAGGCACTCGTCGTCGCGTTCGTCGTCAATCTGGTCGTGATGGGCGCGGGCGCGGCGATGGCGTACGAGAAGGCCCCACCGATCCCCGACCGCGTCGTCGGCCCCGACGGCGAGACGCTCGCGACCGGCGACGACGTCCAACAGGGGAAAGCGGTGTTCCAGCGGGACGGACTGATGAACCACGGGTCGATCCTCGGCAACGGGGCGTACTTCGGCCCCGACTACACCGCCGACGCACTCGACCTGAAGGTCGAGGCGATGAAATCGTACTACGCAGACGAGCGGTACGACACCGCCTACGAGGACCTCCCCGCAGAAGAGCAGGCGGCGGTCGACTCGCTGGTGGAGTCGGATCTCTCGGACGGCACGCCCGGAGACGGTACCATCGAGTACTCGGCCGCGGAGGCGTACGCACACCGGCAGGTCCGCGAGACGTACGTCCAGCGGTACCACGAGGGATCTGACGCGCGTGGCGTCCCGGTCGAGATGATCGACAGCGAGGAGGAGGCTCGCCGCTTCGCCGACTTCGCGCTGTGGACCGCGTGGATGAGCCACACCGACCGCCCGAACGCCGACCACTCGTACACCAACGACTGGCCGTACGCGCCCGCCGCGGGCAACACGCCCGGCGCGTCGGCGATGACGTGGAGCGTCGTCGCGATGGTGTTGCTCGTCGCCGGGGCGGGCATCGGCGTGTGGCTGTACACCTCCATCGACCTGCCCGAACCGTCGACCGAGGGGGTGAACGTCCCCCACCCGGACGACGTGGACCTACTGCCTAGCCAGTCGGCCGCGCTGTGGTTCGTCCCCGTCGCGGCGCTGTTGTTCCTCGCGCAGACCTTCCTCGGCGGCTTGCTTGCCCACTACTACGTGGAACGGCACGCGTTCTTCGGCTTGGAGACGATACCCGTCCTCGGCGTCGACGTGTTGCAGGTGCTCCCGTTCGCGATGGCGAAGACGTGGCACATCGACTTGGGCATCCTCTGGATCGCGACGCTGTGGCTCGGCGCGGGGCTGTTCCTCCCGCCGCTTCTGACCGGCTTCGAGCCGTCGAACCAAGCGCGGTACGTGAAGGGACTGCTCGGGGCGCTCGTCGTCGTCGTCGCCGGTGGTCTCACGGGCATCTGGCTCGGCGCACACGGCTACTTCGACGGGTCGCTGTGGTGGATCCTCGGCAACGAGGGGCTGGAGTACCTCGAAGTCGGCAAACTGTGGCAGGCGGGCCTGCTCGCTGGCTTCATCGGCTGGGCGGTGCTCGCGGCCCGCGGGCTGAAGCCCTTGCTCGACGACGAGAAACCGTACGGCCTCGCACATATGATCCTCTACGCCGGCGGCTCCATCGCCCTCCTGTTCGTCGCGGGCTTCCTGTTCACGCCCAAGACGAACATCGCGGTGACGGAGTTCTGGCGCTGGTGGGTGGTCCATATGTGGGTCGAGGGCGCGTTCGAGTTCTTCATCGTCGCCATCGTCGGGATGACGCTGGTGTCGATGAACCTCCTGCGCCGGCGGTCGGCCGAGAAGGCCGTGATGGTCGAGGCGCTACTCGTGATGGGCACGGGCGTCATCGGCGTCAGCCACCACTACTGGTGGATCGGGATGCCCGATCTGTGGATTCCCATCGGGAGCGTCTTCTCGACGCTGGAACTCATCCCGCTGGTCGTCATCCTGTTCGAGGCCATCAACGAGTACCGCGCCCTCGCCACCAGCGGCGAGGCGTTCCCGTACACGCTCCCGTTTATGTTCATCATCGCCTCGGGAGTGTGGAACTTCGTCGGCGCTGGGGTGCTGGGCTTCTTCATCAACCTCCCGCTCATCAACTACTACGAACACGGCACCTACCTCACGGTCGGCCACGCCCACGCCGCGATGTTCGGCGCGTTCGGCTTCCTCGCACTGGGGATGGCGACGTACGTCCTCCGGTTCACCGTCCGTGACTGGAGCGGCCGTCGCCTTCGCTGGGCGTTCTGGTTGTGGAACGTCGGCCTCGCGGCGATGGTGTTCGTCTCCGTCCTCCCGGTCGGATTCATCCAACTGGAGGTCGCGTTCACCGGGTCGTACGACGCCGCTCGCTCGGTGGCATTCTACAATCGTCCGCTCATCCAGGACCTGTTCTGGGCACGGCTTCCGGGTGACACGCTCATCATCGCGGGCACGGCGCTGTTCACCTACGACGTGGTGGCCAAACTGCGGAGTCGCCGCGTCGCCGACGACGCCACTCACGTGCCGACCGGCGGCGTCGTCCGCCCGTTCCTCGAAGACGACGACTGACCGAAATAATATTTAAGGACTTGACACGTCGATCTCCGTCGAGAATATGTTCGGGCTCTTCGACATCTAGTCGTTCTCGGCGGCTCTCGCGTTCGTTTTGCGAGTTCCAGTCCTGATATTCAGCGACGTACTCTTATTAGTGATCCTCGGCTGGAACTGTCTATGGCAACGGGGGCTTCGGACGGGTGGTTCGCCCGCTCTGACGCGGGAGCAGTCAGGCAGCGCATCGCACGATACATCAAGTACACACCGTCGGGAGACACGCTCTCGGCGGACCGATGGCGGTCGCGCCATCGCAACGTCCTGATCTTACTCGCGGCGCATCTGCCGTTCCTATTTCTGCTCGGAACGTTCGACGGGAACCTGGTGGGGGCAACGTTCGAGTCTGAACCCCTGCTGCACGTCGCAGCGGAAGTCGGCATCCTCGGGGCGTTCGTCCTCTTGGCGATGGTGCCGCGATTCAGCAGGCGCACACGGGCGGCTATCGCCTCGGCGGGACTGATGACCACCGGCGCGATTCTCGCACACTTCTCGGGCGGGTTCATCGAGGCGCACTTCCACTTCTTCGTGATGGTGGGCGTCATCGCCACCTACGAGGACTGGCTGCCGTTCGGCATCAGCATCCTCTACGTCGCGCTCGAACACGGCCTGTTCAGCATCATCGACCCCAGCGGCGTGTACAACCACCCTGCGGCAATCGCGAACCCGTGGGCGTGGGCGCTCATTCACGCGGTGTTCGTCCTCGGCCTCGCCGGGGCGATTATGTCCAACTGGTTCTCCATCGAGCGTGCCCGCGAGGAGACGCGGCAGCAACTCGCGAACGTCAAAAAGAGCGAGGAGGCACAGGCGGAGGCCGAGGAAGCGAAAGCGGAGGCACAGCGCCAACAGGAGGAGGTCGAACAACTGAACGACGACCTACTCGACAGCGCCGACGACCTCGCGGGCGCGATGCACCGCGTCGCACAGGGTGACCTCACCGCGACGCCCCCGAAACACACGGACATCGAGGCGGTCGACGAGATATCCTCGGCGTTTGAGGAGATGACCGGCGAACTGTCCGACACCATCGTCGACATCCGCGCGTTCGCGGCGACCGTCGAGCGAACGACCGCCTCGGCACACGACGACGTCGAGCAACTGGAGGCGACCCAACGCGAACTCGTCGCCGACATCCGCGAGTTCGCCAACGAACTCCGCGCACAGGCGCAGGAACTGGAGGCCACGACCGGCGAACTCAGCACGCTCTCGGCGACGATCGAAGAGATCGCCGCCAACGCCGACGAGGTCTCTCGCGAGGCCGGACTCGCGGCGGAGTCGGCCGAATCGGGGACGGAGCGAGCGGCGGACGCGATCGAGGCGGTCGAACAGATCGAGACGACGGTCGCCACGCTCGCCGACATCGTCGACTCGCTGGCCGGACGAATGGACACCGTCTCCGAGAGCACCGACCTCATCGAGGAGATCGCCGAGGAGACGAACATGCTGGCGCTCAACGCCAACATCGAGGCGGCCCGAACCGGGTCAGACGGCGACGGGTTCGCCGTCGTCGCCGACGAGGTGAAGACGCTCGCGGAGGACACCCGCGAACACTCGGCGTCCATCGAGACGGCCATCGAACAGACTATCGCCGACGTCGACCGCGTCCAACAGGAGATGGAACAGACGAAAGCCGACATTCGGACGGGCGAGGAGACGATGACCGCCGCCAGCGACGCGTTCGACGAACTCGCGGGGACCGTAGAGGACGTCGACGTGTCGATCAACGAGGTCGCGAACGCGACCGACGACGGCGCACGGACGACCGAGGAGGTCGTCGACGCCATTCAGCGCGTTGCCGACCGCTCCCGGACGGTCGCCGACCACAGCGAGTCGTTGGCCGACCGCACCGAGGAGGGCGCCGAGACGGTGTCGACGATCCGCGAGCAACTCGGCGAGTTGACCGAGCAGACGGCGACGCTCCAACGGCAACTCGAGAGTTTCGAGTGCGACTCCTCCACGGAGCAGACGGCCGACTAGACGGCGCGCCCCACTCCGATCGACGCTCCCCCGTCGTCTTCTCTCGTTTATATGCGCTCGAAAACACGTTCGCTCCGGTGCCACGGATTCGGTAACCGCCTTCTCGCTTGATGGGGGTACCACCCATACGTCCACTTGCGAGGTGCCCACCAGATGCCAACGACTCGACGCACGACGCTGAAAGCCATCGGTGCCGGAACCGGCGGCGCGGCGCTCGCCGGCTGCTCGGGACGGGCACCGACGGACAGCGAGACGGAGACCGCGAGCAAACGAACCGAGAAAGCCAGCGGCAAGCCGACGGCGAATCGCGTCGCCGCCGACCCGACGGACATCCCCGATCCGATCGACCGCGACGAACCGAAGACGGTCGAGGTGGAACTCACGGCCAAGGAGGTCCGCGCGGAGATCGAAGACGGCGTCGTGTACGACTACATGACGTTCGACGGGCAGATTCCCGGTCCGATGATCCGCGTCCGGCAGGGTGACACGGTGAAGTTCAACCTGAAGAACGCCTCGTCGAACGCGATGCCGCACAACGTGGACTTCCACGCCGTGTACGGCACTGCCGGCGGCGCGATTGCGACGAACGCCGCCCCCGGCAAGGAGAACGCGATGGAGTTCCAGGCGCGGTACCCCGGCGCGTACATCTACCACTGTGCGGTCCCGAACCTCGACTACCACATCGCGTCGGGGATGTTCGGAATGATCCTCGTCGAACCGAAGGAGGGACTCCCCGAAGTCGACCGGGAGTTCTACTTCGGCCAACACGAGGTGTACACCGACAAGCCCGCCGGCGAGAAGGGCCGCCACAGTTTCGATATGGAGGCGATGAAGGCCGAGGACCCGACCTACGTCCTCCTCAACGGCCAGAAGTTCGCCATCACGCCCGACAACTTCGGCGCGGTGACTGCCGAGACCGGCGAGACTGCGCGGGTGTTTATGGTGACGGGCGGGCCGAACCTCAACAGCAACTTCCACCCCATCGGTAACGTCTGGACGGAGGCGTACCGCGACGGCGGCCTCGCAGGTCGCGCCGAGCAGTACCTCCAGACCGTGAACGTCCCGCCGGGCAGTTGTATGGTCGGCACCCTCGACTTCCCGGTGCCCGAACACGTCAAACTCGTCGACCACGCCCTCTCGCGGGTCGCCCGGAAGGGGATGATGGGCGTCATCGAAGTGCAAGGCGAGGAGCGACCCGAGGTGTTCGACCCGTCGCCCGACACGCCGGCGTCGGAGGATGAAGAAGGGCCGATGTACTGACCGCGACCGGCGCACTCACCACTCCGCGTCGACGACGCGGTGGTCTGCTCGCCGTCCAACTGCGCCACTCGAACGGCTGTGAACGTGTTCGGGGGAACTGACAGACGGGTGTGGATCGTAGGTCCGGACGATGTCACAGCGTAACCGCGACCCTGATGACCGACGCTTCGAGCGTCACGATACCTCGTGGTCCGCGAAGTTGGAGGAGCCACGGCACGCCGCCGACCCCGGCCGCCTCGTCAGCGAGGCTATCGCCGCCGTCGAAGCGACCGCCGATGGCGTCCACGTCAACCTCGTCACCCACGGCGACCACGGCCATCCCGAGTCGTACCTCTACGCGGAACTGGACGCCACCTTCGGCGACGCTGTCGAGTGGGAGTTCGTCGACCGCTGTGGCTGTGGCGGGTACGTGACGCGAGTGCACGTCTGAGCCGTCGCGAGGGCGTCCGCTGGCGAGGGTGCCGAGGCCGACGGCCTCCGCAAAGACTCCGAACGGGTCAGACGACCACCACGGCTATTTGCGTCGGCCGTGTGACGTGTACGCATGGATGCGACCGACGCGACGGGCGGGGACCACAGCCTCGGGGGACACACGAGTCGCTGGCCGATCGTCGCCGCGGCGGGGGCGGCGGCGCTGTACGTCGGCGCGGGACTGGCGATGGCCGCGGGCGAGATGCTCCCGCGGACGCCACCGCTCGTCGTCGCGGCCGTCGGTGCGGTCGTCCTCGTAGGGGGATTGGCCGGGTGGGCGCGTGAGGCGTTCTTCCCCGACAGTTCCGGGGTGACGCCCGCCGCGTCGGACGACAGGGAGCGACTGTACGTCGGGGGGATGTGGCTGTTCCTCCTGTCGGACCTCGCGACGTTCGCGGCAGGATTCGTCTACTACGCGTTCATCCGGTCGGGGACGTGGCCGCCCTCGGACCTCCCCCCACTGCTGGGATCGCTCGTGCTCGTGAACACGCTGTTGTTGGTCACCAGTAGCGGCACCATCCACCTCGCCCACGGAGCGCTGGAGGGGGGTGACCGCCGGCGGTTCGTCGGCCTCCTCGGGGCAACCGTCGCCCTCGGCGTGGCGTTCCTCATCGGGCAGGCGTTCGAGTACTACGAGTTCATCACCGCCGAGTCGTTCACGCTCTCGGATGGCGTCTTCGCGAGTGCCTTCTACGGGCTCACTGGCCTCCACGGTCTGCACGTCGCTCTCGGGGTGGTGATGCTCGCAGTCCTGTTTTCCAGGGCGCTTCGCGGTGGCTACGTCGATGGCGGCGACACCTCGGTCCGGACGGTCTCGCTGTACTGGCACTTCGTCGACGGCGTCTGGCTGTTCCTCGTCGCGGTGTTGTACGTCGGCGCGGTCGTCGGGTGAGCGACCGGACGCCGCCTCAGTGCCGCTCGCGCGATTCGTTCGGGTCGACCGCCTCGCCCGCGTCGCTCGGGCCGTTCGTCCCGTCGCCCGCGCCGGCACCGTCCGTGTCAGCCTCGACAGCGGCGGGCACGACTGTGCCCCCGCCGGCCGTGCTGCGTCGCTCCAGTTCCGCCAGTTTGCGGTACAGCGGGGGTGTGAGGACGCCGACCGTCCCGAGTCCGATGGCGAACACGCCAAGCGGGAACCCCAGCGCGGGCGCGGTGAAGCAGGTGTTCTCGGCGACGACGGTCGCGTAGTACTGCTCGCCCTCGTAGGTGATCACGACGCCGGACTCGAACGCCGCGCGGTGCGGGAAGGGACCGTCGACGTGCGCCTCCCGGCGCGGGTCCGCGAGCGCCTCCTCGAACGCCGCGGCCTCCGCCGCGCCCAACTCCTCGACGCTGAACCGATCCAACTCCGGGCCGCCATCGCCGGTGATCGCGGCGCTCCGTTCGGGCGTCTCAACGGCGATGGTCGGCGAGCCACAGTCGCGCAGTTCGTCTTGGATGAGCGCGTACCCGCCGGGGACGGCGCCCGCGATGCCTACCGCGATCAGGAGGACGCCGACAAACGGGGCAACGTAGGTGAACAGCACCGACGTGGGTTCGTCGGCTCCCGTATCGAGTGGACGGCCGTCCCCGCCGCTATCTCCGCGCTCACCTCCGCGGTCGACACGACTCATCTCACGCCCCCGCCTCCCCGCGCTCGCGGCGGTCACGGCGTTTCGCCTGAAGATAGCGGAACGTCACCGTCAGGCCGATACCGTACGCCCAGTGGGCCACGAGGACGAACCCGAGGTACCCCAAGAACGCGATCCCCGACTGACCGGTGTAAAACGCGATTATGAATCCCGAGGAGATGATCGTCGCGAACACCAGTCCCGTCTCGAACAGGAGTCGCCCCGGCAGGTACTCGGAGAACGCGAGGAACAACAGCGGCCAGGTGACCGTGCCGCCGACGAGGAACAGCAACGCCCCGACGATCGGTCGTTCGGGCAGGCCGACGAGTTCGGCGATCTCCGTCAGCGCCGCTGGATCGAACACCCCGACGAGCGCGGCGGTACCGAGGCCCCCAGCCATCAGCACCGTCCCGACGACGCCGCCGACGGCGGCGATCGAGGCGTTCTCGGCGACGGTCCGCCACGTCGACCCGACAGCGCCGCCCGCCAGCGCGCTCCCGGTGTCGGGGCTGGGGTCGAACGCCGGACGCACCTCGTCGGGGTCGGCGCGGTCGAGATCGTATCGCTCGACGAGTCGGTCCTCGAACCACCTCCACTCGCGTGTAAACTGGTTCGTCGACTTGAGGTTCCACGGGTCGGTCGTCTGCACGCGGTCGCCCCGCCAGTACGAGACGAGCATATTGTACAGCCACAACAGCGCCGCGAGGCCGACGACGTACGCTCCGACGGTCGCGACTTGTTGGGCGAGTTGGTACTCCGCGGGGTAGATCGCCTGCCGGCGCGGGAGGCCGAGTGCGCCGATGACGAGCAACAGCATGAACGTCACGGTCCCGCCGACGATCATGAGGACGGCTTGGAACCGGGCGAGGCGGCGGTCGTACCACCGGCCGGTGATGAGGGGGTACCAGTAGTAGCTCGCGGCGATCATCAGGAACGGAATGATGCCGACGACGATGAGGTGGAAGTGGCCGACGACGTAGTAGGTGCCGTGATAGAGCACGTCGACGGGGATGACCGCGAGAAAGACGCCGGTGACGCCGCCGACAATGAACGTCCCGATGCCGCCGATACAGAGGATCATCGGCGCGGTCAGCCTGACGTTCCCGTCCCACAGCGTCGTAAGCCAGTTGAACACCTTGATCGCGCTGGGAACCGCGATGGCGATGGACACCGCCATGAACGACGCCTTCAGCCGCGGGTCGATGCCCGTCGCGAACATGTGGTGGGCCCACACTCCGAACGACAGCACCGACAGCCCCAGCGTCGAGTAGACGACCGCGCGAAAGCCGAACAGCGATCGCCCGACGAACTTCGGGAGGATGAGGCTCATCAGCCCCGTCGCCGGGAGAAAGAGGATGTACACCTCGGGGTGACCCCAGAACCAGAACAGGTGTTGCCAGAGGATGGGGCCGCCGCCCTCGACCGCGAAGAACGTCGTCGCGAAGTTCCGATCCAACAGGAGCATCACGACCGCCGAGCCCAAAAGCGGGAACGCGAACAGCGCGATGCCGCTGGTGACGAGCATGTTCCACGAGAAGATGTCGAGCGTCGCCCACGTGACCCCCTCGCCGCGCTCGAAGGTGACCGTCGCGATGAAGTTGATCGCGCCGACGGTCGTGGCGACCCCGCTGAGGTGGAGGCCGACCAGCAGGAGGTCGACCTGCGGGTTCGGCGACTGGACCGACAGCGGTGCGTACAGCGTCCACCCGACGGCCACCTCCCGGACGGTGAGGATGAACGGGATCGACCCCTCGGGCACCACCAGCGTCAGCGCCTGCCCGGCCACCTGGAAGAACAGCCCTGCCCGCGCGAGCAGGAGCGCCGGCGGGAGCAGCCAGAACCCGATCGCGTTCACTCGGGGGAACGCCATGTCGTCGGCCCCGATCAACAGCGGGAGGATGTAGTTGCCGACGCCGAAGAACACGGGCAACACGAAGAAGATGAGCATCGTCAGCCCGTGCGTCGTGAACAGGGCGTTGTACGTCTCGGGCGTCCAGATGTCGGCTGCAGGCGTCAGCAACTCCGTCCGCAGCATCATCGCGTCGACGCCACCCCACAGTCCCGCGACCGTGCCGAATGCGATGTACAGCAGGCCGATCTCGCGATGATCGGTCGTCGTGAGCCACCGCAGCGCCTCGCGGCGAAGCCGCGCGAACTCGTCGATCAGCGCGTCGCGCTCGACGTACCCCCCGTCGCCGGTCAGTCGGTCACGGCTGGCCCGCCACCACAGCCCGGCACATCCCGCAAACAGCGTCGCCAGTGCGGCGACCTCGACGACCGCGCGGTTCATCCGTCCGTGTGCTGGCTTCCGCCAGCGCGGGTCGAACGCTCGGTGTCGTGCATTGGTACGTTATGCCATATCGATTGACATAAATCTCGGGGGCCGGTATCGCGAGACTGTTCCTGCCGCCGAACGTTGTGCTAACACTTAACATTCGTCGCATAGTTGTCGTACTACAGACACGAATGCGACGATACCGGGGTCTCCGAGGGGCGATCGCCGTCGTTGGGCTCACGGTCGCGGGGGCCGTCGTGCTTGCGGCGCTGTCGGCCACGCCCGCCGCCGCGCAGTCGGTCAACCGGAACGCCATCGACGACCTGAACGAGCAGTTGCTGTACGTGGCGCTCCCGCTCGTGTTGTTCGTCGAGATTACTCTACTGTACGCCGTCTACCGCTTCCGCGACAACGACGACCCGCGTCCGACGACGAAGGACTCCCCGCTCGAGATCACGTGGACTGTTGCGACCGGCGTGATCCTCTTGTTCGTCGGGATCTCCGCGTACTTCGTGCTCGCGAACCCCTACATCACGCCCGCGGCAGCGGACACGCCGACGGCAGAACTAGAGGGTGACCCCGTCGAGATCGACGTCGTCGCCTACCAGTGGGGGTGGGAGTTCCGCTATCCCGAGGCGAACGCGACGAACCGGGAAACGGTGGTGATCCCACGCGGCAGAGACGTCGTGTTCTCGTTACGCACGCGCGACGTCATCCACTCGTTTTACGTCCCCGACCTCGGTCTGAAGCAGGACGTGATCCCCGGGCAAGAGACACGGATCCGGACCCGCGCGACACAGGTCGGCCGGTACCGGGTGTACTGCGCGGAACTGTGTGGCGTCGGACACGCCCGGATGCGTGGGAGCGTGGCCGTCGTCTCGCCGGCGGCGTACGACCAGTGGCTCCAGACGGGCGACCTCCCGGCGAACGCAACAGCCACGGCCGAATCGACCCCCGGGGCGTGACGGCGTCGTGGGGCGCTCTCCCCAGTGTCACGCGACCGTACAACCCAGCGTCTCCAGTCGCCCGGTCGCCGCGTCGAGGTCCGTCTCCGCTACCAGCACGTGGTCGGTCGAGTACGACGACAGCGCGTATATCGACACGCCGGCGTCCGCGAGTTCGCTCGCGACGACTGCGAGGAAGCCGACCAACTCGAACGGCAACTCCATCTCGAAGGTGAGTCGCTTCCAGTCGCGAACGACGTCCGTGGCACCGTCGGGAACGCCGTCGGCCTGGTCGACGACTGCGGTCGTCTCCGTCTCGTCTCGGACGACCGCGAAGCAGGACGCCGGAGCCTGGTCCACCCGACAGACGGCGTACGTCGGCGAGGCGACCCGAACGGTCCCGCCGTCGAGATACTCGTGTGGGTTCACACACGTCCAACACGTCGGATCGTGATAAGCCGTCCTTGCTCCGTCTCGTCCGGGGCGTCTCAGCCCGCAGAGCGGGCGGTCGTGCGACCGACGAGGTCCCACGATGCGTGGTCGTGGACGACGACCGCGAGGTTCGCGACGAAGCCGACGACTGCGACACCCGCCAGCGTGACACCGACAGTTCCGAGCGACGCCCACCCGCTTCCTCGGGCGACCGCTAGACAGCCAATACCGAGCGCGAACGCCCACCCGTCGACGCGTTCGATTCCGGCGACGTACAGGTCCTCGACGGCCGGAACCGGCTCCAGACCGATCCGGTCGGCGTACGTGTCGAGCCACACGAGAAACGGGACGACGTGGTACAGCGACCCGACCACGAGCAGTCCGACGGCTCCCCACAGAACGACCTCAGCCACGGCCCCGCCGAGGACGCCGCCGCGAGTCAGCGGGGCGCGGACCCACGTCAACGCGGCCAGGCCCCCCCACAGCGGCGTCCCGGCTGCGAATCCCCAGTAGCGGCGCGTCGCCGCCGAAGACTCGGTGCCGCGCCACAGTCGCCGGGCGACGAGGCCCCCGACCACGCACGCGACGGCGGCGACCGTCAGACCGCCCACGAGCGCTACCGCCTCCATCCCAACCACTCGACCTCCGGCAAGCGCCGTCGCCGCGACCGGGTGGACGACCGATACGGCGTGCTGGAGCCGCGTTTCCGCGTCCGTCTCTGATGCCCCCGTCAGCATCGCAGACAACTGGAAGACGCCGCCGTACGCAACCGTGAGGACACCGCCGATGACGACCAGCGTCGCGTGTGCGGTCGCGAGGTCGACGACCGTGACGCCCCAGGCGCTCGCCGTCCCTGTCGTTCGGCCCGCCGCGAGCGTCACGCCCGCGAGGCTACCGACAGCGAGCGCCGTCGTCCCGGCGGCGAGACACCGCTCGGTCGCGTCCCACGGTCGAACCGGGAGCAGCGTCCGCAGCGTCGCGGCGGCGAGCGTCCACAGACCGACCGCGAGAGTGACGCCACCCGCCGCGAGAACGGTGACGTGGGCCGTGAGCAGGCCGAGTGCGACACCAGCCGCGCCCGCAGCGACGAGCGGCGCGGCCAGCCTCGCCGCGCGAGGCCACCGAAGCGGGGCGTCCGACCAGACGGCGACGAACTTCGGTACGGCGGCCGCGATGGCGGTACAGGCGACGCCGGCGAACAGGAGGTGATTCGCGGCGGCAGCGCTCGTTCCGGCGACCACGTCTGCTCGTTCCGCCGCCAGCGTCGCTGCCCAGGCGAGAGCGACGAGTCCCGCGAGACCCGCACTCCTGACGGTAACCGCCGCCGCGGGGCCGCGTTCGTCACCGCCTCCCACAGGCGGCCCGCTGGCGACGTTCACGGCCACCTCCCTCCGTGTCCGTCGTCGACCGCTGACGCGTCCTGCGGGCGTGCGTCGTCGCGTTCGACACGCTCACCGTCGCCATCACCGCCGGGCAGGCGTCCAGTCTCGCGGAACTCGCGTTCGGCGTCGGTCAGTCGGTCGTTGACGCCCTCGCTGGCGTGATACGTCTCGTCGACGCGTACCCGAACGACGTCGTACTCGTGACGGTCGCCTTCGGCGTTCAGCGCACGAAACGTCGCCAGCGCGAGTGCGCCACCCTGCGGACAGAACGCCGTCGTCGCCGTGAACACGACCCGGAGCGTGTCGCCGTCGCGAGCGAATCTGAACCCGGCGTCCGGGTGGTTCCGGTCGCGGTCGAGTTTCGTCAGGACGTAGCCGAACGTCGCGTCACGGACGCCGCGTTCCTCGAACGCCGCCCGCGCCATCGCTCGGGTCTCGACGTGGCTCTCGCCGGTCAACACCGTCGCCTCGCCCTCGGTGAGCCAAGAAGTCGGCTCCGGCAGTCGTTCGGGTACGAACGCGTCGGATGGGTCGAATCGACCGTCCTCGTCGCCACCTGTGTCCTCCGTCCGTTCTTTGTCGGCACGTCCGTCGTCGGCCCCGTCGGATCGCCCGACCGGGAGGTCGAATCCGATCATCGGCGCTCACTGTGTGAACGTACGGACTCGCCCCCGGAGGGATTCACGCCGAACACGTTCGCGGCGACCGATCGGTCGCTCTGAGGCCGCGGGCCGACTCACTCCCGCCAGATGGCGGTGAGCGCCTCCGCCTCGCGTTCGACCGTGCCGAACCGGAAGCCGCGGTCGTCGAGTTGCTCGAACAGGTGCGTCGGGACGCGGTCGTTTCGCTGAAGGAGGACCGAGCGGTCGTCCATCGTCTCCAACTCCTCCAGCGTCCGCGTGAGCGGTTTCGGCGCGGGTGCGTCGCGAACGTCGATGCCGCGTGCTGGTCTGTCGGTCGGAACGCCGACCGCGTCGGAGAGGTCCGGGTCGACGTCTGCGACGTGCGTGACCGTCTCGACGCTGGCGACGCCCCACGGTGTCGATGCCTCGTCGCTCGAGTGTGCGTGCGTGTCGTTTGTCATTGAACGAGCGTGAATCGATTTGTCGGCACAGAGTTCGTGAGCGGTACTTTCGTCCGGATTACGGCTTCGAGGTCCGTGTGAGGCGCTCGCCAGCGGCCTGCAGTCCCAGCGAGTCCTCCGCGAACCGCTTGATCACTTTCCCCTCCGCGCGGTGGAGGCGCTCGCTTGCCGTCGACTTCGCGATTCCCTGCTGCTGGGCGAGTTTCGTCAGCGTCGTCTCGCGCGGCGTGTCGTAGTATCCCGCCTCGACGGCGGCCGTCAGGAGGTCACGCTGGCCGTCCGTCAGGAGGTCTTCGGCGTCGATGGCGTCGTGGACGTACGCCACCTCGAACTCCATCGCCGCCGCCTCTAACGCCGTCGCGAGCGCGGACAGGCGCTCACGCGCCCCGGCGACGGTGAACTGTGCCTCCCCGTCGGCGACGATGACCGGGTGTTCGATCGGCAGGCGGGCCTCTCGGAGCGGTCCCAACAGTCGTGGGTCGGTCGTCTCGACTTGGAGGACGACCTCTCGCACGTCCTCCGCGGCACGCTGGAGTTCCACCTCAGTCACCGACTCCGCGGCCTCGATGTCGCGCACGACCGCGGGAGCGTTCTCCGCCTGCAGGCTGACCAACGCCACCGCGGCGTCGTCGGTCGGCATCACCGACAGTACCGACAGCGTCGCCTCCGGGTGTGCTCGTGACACGTCGCTGGCCCACACGCCGTCGGGGAGCGTCACCCGGAGTCGTGCACGAGCCACGTCTGTCACCTCCGTTCGGGCCGCTCTGCGGCGCTCACCGGCCGGCCGCCGTCGGCCCGGTACGTCGGGTCGTCGCTCCCGCCGCTTCTGCTGTTCCCACTGCGCCCACCGCTCCCGTCGGAGCCGTCGCCGACCACGAGGAGGAACAGGCCGAAGATAAGCGGCGACAGCGCCGCGCCGATGCCGCCGCCGAGGAGCATCCACGCCGGCGCGTCGCCCGCACCGCCGGCGCCACCGTCGCCGCCGCCGGAGCCACCGCCCGCGGCAGCGCCGCTCGACTCGTTCGCGGTGGTCGTGGCCGACTCCGTTGCGGTCGCGGTCGACTCGCTGCCGCCACCTCCGCCGGAGCCACCGCCGACGGACGCGTCACCGACGACGACGGCACCCTTCATCCCCATCGCCTTGTGGGGTGTGCAGGCGTACTTGAACACGCCCGACTCCTCGAACGTGTGCTCGAAGGTGTGGCCGGCGTCACCGACCAGTTCCGACTCGAACGCGCCGGAGTCGGCGACGACGTTGTGCGACCCGCCGTTGCCGGTCCACTCCCAGGTGACGGTCGTCCCGGGGTCGACCCGAACCGCGGCCGGCCCGTAGCCGAACGCGCCGCCGTTGGCCTCCGTTCCGACTTTCACCGTCACCGACGAGGACCCGGTCTCGTCGACGACGCCGTCGTAGTTGCTCGTGTTCGAGAACCACGCCGAGAGCCCACCCGACGACTGCGCGGCGGCCGTGGAGACGGCGGCCCCACCCGTGGCCGCGGCGGCCCCGCCTGCGACCGCTGCTCGGATGACAGTGCGACGAGACGTCGATGGTGTTCGGGCGTCCGTCATACATGTTCGGCTTACGACCCCGTGGAAAAGTCGGGCCGAGGTCGTTCCCAGTCGCTGGGAACGGCGATGAACAGCTGACGCGTCGGCTGTGCCGGCGGCCGACGCGTTAGGAGTCGCCGTCGCCAACTGTGATGACCGGGACCGGAGCCGACTGGATGGTCTTCTCCGCGACGCTCCCCAGTAGGATCCGGTCGGTCCCGCGTCGTCCGGTCGTCCCCATCACGACGGCGTCGGTGCCCGTCTCGTCGATACAGTCGAGGATGCGCTCTACCGGACTCCCGTGTTCCACGTGACGGACGACCTCGTCGATGCCGTGATCCTCGGCCAACTGTGCGACGCCGTCGACGGCCTCCTCGGCCGCCGTCTCGCCTGCTTCACTCGACTGCACCGACCGCACGTCGAAGCCCAACGCTCCCTCGTCGACGACCGATAGGACGTGGACGCTCGCGTCGAGTGCCGCCGCCAGCGAGAGCGCGTGGTCGGCCGCTCGACTCGCGCTCTCGCTCCCATCAGTGGGGATCAGAATCTCCTCGTACGGGAACACCAACTGCTCGTCAGGTTGCATCCGCGCCGTCAACACCGGCACCGACGACAGCTTGACCACCTTCTCGGTGACGCTCCCAAGGAAGTACTTCACGATCCCTTCCCGACCGCGCGTGGGCATCACGATCAGGTCGTACTCGTAGCGTTCGGCGTACTCCGCGATGGTCTGTGCTGGGTTCCCCTGTAGGATGTCGCGGTCGTAGTTACAGCCGAGCGACCGCAGCGTCTCCTCGGCGTCTTCGAGGACATCCTCGCCGGCTTGGACGAGGGCGTCGACCGCCTGTCCGTCGACGACGGTCACCGAGTCACGGCCAGTGTCCGCGACGTACAGGAGGTGGACCGTCGCGTCGAACCTGTGTGCGATCTCGGCCGCGTGGTGGAGGACTCGCATCGCGCCGTCGCTCCCGTCGAACGGGAGGAGTACGTCGTCGTACATGGTGACCGTCCACAACGGGCGGCGGCGGCTAATCGTTTGGCATCGTCCTGATCGTGGACTCCCCCGTGCTCACAACTTTTCGGCAAGCCTAAAAACGTCCGGTGGTACGGACGAGTATGAGCGAACGACCGTACGACCTCGGCGACGTGAGCGTCGTGATGGGGGCGTACAACGAGGCGGAAGCGATCGGCCCAGTGCTGGACGACATCGACGCCGCTACCGACGGGCGAGCGGAAGTCGTCGTCGTCGACAGTTCCGACGACGAGACACCGGAGATAGCCCGCAAAAAGGGCGCTATCGTCGTCGACCAGCCGCCGAAGGGGTACGGTGCGGCGGTCCGTCGGGCGCTGTACGAGGCGTCGAACCCCGTGCGGATTACGACCGACTGCGACGGGACGTACCCGATGGAGCGCATTCCCGACTTTCTCGAGTTGATCAACGAGGGGTACGACGTGGTCAGTGGCGACCGCCTGTATCACGGCGCGGCGACGATGCCGGCGATGAACCGCCTCGGCAACCGCCTGTTCGCGACGACCGCGAGCGTCCTCGGCGGCCACCACCTCCACGACGTGACGACGGGGATGCGGGCGTACCACGAGGACGTCATCGAGTCGATTCGATGGACCGAGAACACCGGTCTGTCCGCAGAACTGCTCATCCGCCCCGCGATGCGCGGCTACCGGATTCGCCAGGAACCCATCGAGTACGACGAGCGACTCGGCGAGACGAAACTCGATCCGTTCTCCGGCGGTGCAGAGATCGGAAAATCGATTCTGAAGGTCTGCATCGAAGAGCGACTCGGCCTCGGGCGCTGACGCGAGGCGGTCGCAGCCCTCTCCCCGCTCGGAACCGCCGTGCCCGCGATGACAACCGATCGGCAATCGGACGCTATCGGTACGGCGGTCGGTACGAACCCATAGGCACGATGGTGTCGTCCATCCGATAGGTGAGCCGAGTGCCGATACACGCGGTGGAAGACCTCGACGACGCGTATCGAGCGACGAAGTCGCTGTTGTGGCCGATCGACCGGTCGCTGTGGCTGAAACTCGCCGTGGTGGCGTTCTTCGTCGGTGGCCCCGGTGCAGGGTTCAACGGCACGCAGACGTCCGCGCCCACCGGCGGCGGGGGTGGCGGCCCGGGCGCGCCCGGCGGATTCGGCGGCATCCCGCCGCTCCCACAGATCGGTCCGGAGGTGGTGGCGCTCCTCGCGGGGCTCGTCGTCGTCGGGGTCGTCCTCGGCCTCGTGTTCTTGTTCGTCGGCTCCGTGATGGAGTTCGTCCTGATCGAGTCGCTCCGGACCGAGGCGGTCCGTCTCGGCGAGTTTTGGGGCGACCGGTGGCGACAGGGCGTCCGACTGTTCGGGTTCCGTCTCGTGCTCGGGGCCGTGGTGTTCGGCGCGTTCGCGGTCGTTCTCGGGCTCGCGTTCGCACCGCTTTTGCTCGGCGGCGAGGCCGGCGTCTCGCTGGTCACTGCCGTGCTGTTGCTCCCGATTCTCGCGGTCCTCGCGGCCGTCACCGGGCTGATAGAGGGGTTCACCACCGTCTTCGTCGTCCCGATTATGGTCCTCGAGGAGCGGACCGTCCTCGGCGCCTGGGGACGGTTGTGGCCGACGATCACCGCGAACCCTTGGCAGTACCTCGCGTACATCGTCGCCAGCGTCGTCCTGAACGTCGTGATCGGGGTCGGCGTCGCGCTCGCCGTCGGCATCGCCGCCGTGGTGTTGCTGATCCCGTTCGGCGTCCTCGGTGGCCTCGGGTTCCTGCTGTTGTCGACGGTCGAACCCCTCGGCGCGGGCCTGCTCGTCGTCGCGGGCGTCCTGTTCGTGCTGTCACTGCTCGTCGCCGCCGCGCTCGTGCAAGTGCCAGCGGTGTCGTACCTCCGGTACTACGCGCTGCTCGTGCTCGGCGACGTCGAACCCGCGCTCGACCTGATCCCGGAGCGGCGCGCGGCGGTCCGCGCCGACGGTGGCGAGGGTCTCGACGCGGCGTCGAGCGACGCGGTCGGCGACGACGCCACCGATGGCACCGACGATACAGACGAGTGACGACTCACGAGAGCACGAGGACCATCGACACGGCGACGAAGACGACGTGCGTCGCCATATGGCCCACCATCGCGGCTTCGAGGCTGTGTCGCCAGAACAGCCACCCGTAGGCGATGCCACCGATCGTGTTGCCGACGACGACGAAGCCGACGACGGCGGGCGTCAATCCCCCGTACAGCGTCGCCGCGGTGGGGAGGTGGCCGACGCCGAACAGCACCGCGCTGGCGACGATGGCCGTCCACGCGACCCACGCGGAGACGTTGCCACGCTCGCTGCCGGTCACACGCCACAGCAGCGCCGCGATCACGGACATCACGCCCCAGCGCAACAGCAACTCTTCGGTGAGACCGCCGTAAAGGAACCGCAGTGGAACGCCGCGAAGCACGTCCGTGACCGTCGCGCCCGCACCAGAGAGACTCCCCGCCGGGCCGAACGCCCAACTGACGGCGAGCAACACGACGCCGGCGGCACTGCCGAGCGTCGCGGCCGGACGAAGTTCCGCACGGAAGCCCGCCCACGCCGTCCCACGCGGATCGGTCGCCCACTCGCGGAGTCGAGAGGTAAATCCGACTCGTGGGGCGGTGTACTGCCCGACGAGGACGGCGACCGCGAGCAACACGGCCGACTGTGCGGCGACGAGTGCGACCACAAGCACCGTCGGTTGTGACGCCAGCGGTTCGGGCAGTTCCGCGCCGACGACGCCGGTGATCGCCGCCGCGAGTACTCCGATCATCCCGACACCGAACAGCACCGAAAATCGGCGGAGGCGACCGGAGAGCTGTCCGCCCGACGCGCTGGACTCGACCGTGGTCATACCGGACTGACCGTCGGTCGAGATAAATATCGTTGGGGTCGTCGCTGATTCGCACGCCAGATCCGTTTGACTCTCAAGAGCGTGATCGGAACGGTGTACTGAGTAGAGAAGATGTATTCAGACGATCGTCGGTCTTGCTTGTGCTAACTGAGAGCCAAATTTGCTGATAGATACCTACTGCGTATTACTCAGATAGATACCTCGAGACATCCGTTTTGTCTACTGTGGTACTATCTGGTCTGTCAATTTTATATTGTGATGGAACGTTATGTACGTGACCCGACCGGATCGTGGTCTACCAACGTAGATTTCGTGTCGGGTTCGAGAGACGATATGGAACAGAAGTATCAGGACGAAACCCGGCGCGACGAGGCAGGCGAGGAGAGACCAAGCCGCGTACAACAGTTGAGTACGCTCAGTGAAATCGCTGGGGGGATTCTGGTGGCGGCGTCCGGACTCGCACTCTTCACCGTACTGAACGAACGAGAGTTCGAAATCGTCAGTCCGTTCGCAGTCCTCGGATTTTTCCTACTCGTGTTCGGACTTCCGGCGTACTATTGGAGTGGGCACCACAGGGTTGGCCGACTCGCTTGGGGGAGTTTCTGGGCGATGGCTGTTGGTACAGTGGTCGCAGCGATTTCGCTACCGATTGCCGAGTACGGCCCTGGAGTGTTCTTCATCGGCTTCTTGCTTGGACTCCTCGTGACTACGCTCGGAGCGGTAGGGTACGGGATCACGATGCTTCGCGCTGACGTGGCCCCGAAAGCGGCAGCGTGGCTTCTCATCGCCGCACTCCCTGTGGGAGTCCCGCTCACTATCGCCTTCACCACGTACGTGATGGGCGAAGGCGCTGACCCTTGGGGTGGAGCGATGGTGTTCTACGGCTTAGCGTGGATCGTGTTCGGGCGGTACCTCTGGAACCGTCGCACGGGAGATGAGCGCCGTATCGAGGAGCCAGCCACTGAACCGACTGTTCAGTAGCTACTCAGATCCAGGCCTCCGAGACCTGCTGGTGCCGATTCACTGAAACTGCGTCCGACGTCTCGAACACAATTCTCTTGACAGGAGTACAGAAGCTCTTCGCACGGGTCGCCACGAAACCACTACCGTAATGTTCTTCTCCCGATTGCCGATCTGACGGACAGATCCTCTGTATCTATCGCCCACCACGCTCGATACTGACGACTGAGTAGCAGACATTTGCGCGACATAGTGGCCACCACGACTGAAACCGCTCTCCGATCGGGGACTTCGACAGCGTCCTTCTCTCTGTAGACCTATGGAATAATGACGGGCGTCGCGGCGGCGGTCACGAACACGAGCGACGCGCAGACGTACACGAGGTTTGACACGGCGTGTGCAACCATCGCGGCCTCGAGGCTCTGCCGCCAGAACAGCCAGCCGTATGCGACCCCGGCGGCCGAGTTGGTCCCGACGACGACCGCCGCGGTGGTGAGGCTGAGGTCGCCGTACAGCGCTGTCGCCGACGGGAGGTGACCCAGTCCGAACAACAGTGCGGAGACGGCGATGGACGTCCACGCGACCCCCGGCGGCACCGTCCCGTATCGGCAGTCGAGCGCCCACCACAACACGAGCGAGACGAGCGCCATCGCGCCCCACCGCAACAGCAACTCCTCGGTGAGGCCGGCGTACAGCACCTGCTGTGGCAGGCTGGCGAGCACGGTCGCGACCGTCACACCGTCGGTGGAGAGCGTACTCTCCGGTGTGAACACCGCCGCGGTGACGATGAGGGTGACACCGACGGCGAGGCCGTACCACACGGCACGAGTGAGGTCCGAGCGCACCCCGCGCCACGCCGACTGGTTGCCGCTGACGTACTCGCGTACTCGCGAGCGAAAGCCCACTCGGGGGGCCGCGACGAGGCCGACGACCACCGCGACTCCCAGCAACGCCAGCGGTCGCGCCGAGGAGACGAGGACGGCGACCACTCGCTCGGGAGTCGGCCCTGCCGATGGGTCGGCCCTGATGACCGCCGTCACACCCGCGGCAACCACCCCGAACACGCCGAGTGCGAACAGCGCCGTGAACCGCCGAAGGCCGCGTTCGACAGCCCACCGGGAGGAGTATGCCATCGTGTGACAAAACGAACAGGCCGCTCAAGTAGCCGCACGACGGTTCCTACCCCGATGAATTCGGCGACATTCGGGATGTCGACGCTCACACGAATGCAAGGAAGAAGCCCACGGCTTTAGCCGTGGGAGGAATCCGACAATCCTCGAACAACCCCACGAGCGATGGCAGTCTGACTCTCCACGTCAATCGTATAATTTATAAAAAATACTTCGATATGTCAGTGAACCACGACTTCAGTCGTGGGTCACTGACCCGGCGCCGATTCCACACGCTGGTCGGGCGCTATGTCGACGCGTTCGAGAGCGTCACGTCGACGCCGCGGTTGGGCGGCGTCTCGCCGATGCCTTGAGGGATGCACTGTGTCGGGACCGAGCACCGCTCGACCGTCGGCGAGAGCGCACGGACGATGCCGTCCTCGCGTTCGACGGGGAACACCACCTGATAGCTGTAGCCGCTGGCGGGTCCAGTCGCGACGAACACCTCGATGGACACCTCGTCGACGTCGTCGACCGCGAGCGTCGCGTCGCCGCTGGGGGACGCGAGTGCGTCGCCCGACGCACGCAGAGTGTCGCCGTCGACGGTCAGGTGCAGGGTGAGCGGTCCCCCGGAGTCGTTCGCGACGAGGTACGTCGACCCCTCGTCGCCCGTGATACGGACGGTAGTCGCCTCGACGCCGTCGGGTCGGCCCAGCGTCGCCGTCAGCGAGATGGACTCGCCGGAGATGCGCTCGACCTCCTTGACAGCCCCGCGGACGGTGCTGTCGTCGACCGGGACCCACGACCCGGCGTACACGTAGCGATACAGGTCGCGGTCGGGGAACGCCGCCGCGACCGCGAGTTCGTGGGTGTCGCCGAGCGCGTACACCGGGCCGTCGTCGTAGTCGGCGTCGTTGACGAGCAGTTGGAACGGGTGGTTCAGCCACGGGCCGTACGGTGTCGGGAGGAACACCACGCCGTCCTCGGGACCGCCGTCAGCCAGCGGGCCGTAGCCTGCCCGGAGTTCTTGCGTGACCTCTTGATTCCGGTCGACCGTCTCGTCGACGGCGGCGACGCCCACGCCGCCGACGCCCGCCGCCGCAACCAGCAGGAGGGCCGCACCGACCGCGCGGATTGCCCGCGGGTCGACGCCGTCTCGCTCGGCGACGCGCCGGCCGTGACGCCGGACGGCCTCGACGCCCGCGACGACTGCGACCGCGGCGAACACCGCCGTCGGCACGATCAGGTCGTAGTGGTAGTACGGGCCCAAGTAGTGGATGAGGCCGTCGTCGCTCGCGTCGAGCGCTCCGAGCACGTTGTAGTTCCCCCAGAATGCGACGTTCCCACCGACCACGGTGAGGAACGTCCCAGCGAGCAATCCCCGACGCACTCGGGTGCTCACGCCGTCGGCGACGTCGGTGACCGCTCGCGCCCGCCCGACAGCGACCGCGACGCCTACGCCCGCGGCGACTGCGCCGGCGGTCCCCGCGACGACCCACTCGGTCAGCAGGTCGGTGACCACCAGTCGGTTCGCCTCCAACGCCAACTCGACCGTGTAGTCCACCTCGTGACCCAGTATGGCGCGTTCGCCGAAGCCGATGCCGTCCTCGGGCGCGAACGCGAGATACGGGAACACGAGCGGGTCGCCGGTGACGACGACGTTGTACCCGAGCGCCGCGGCGACGCCCGCCAACCCGAGTGCGGCAGTCACGACTCGGCGCGCGAGCAGGTTCGTGACCGCCGTATCGACCGCATCGCGTCCGGCGGTGAGCACGCGCCACGCTCGCGCTCGGAGGAGCGTGACGACCGCGTGTGCGACGAACGGCAGCGCGAACAGCACCGCCGTGTACGGTCGTGCGAAGAAGGCGAGGCCCACTGCGACGCCCGCCAGCGTCGCATCGCGCAGCGACTCGCGGCGCTCACCGCGGAGGTACCAGACGGCGAAGGCGACGTTCAGCGTCGCCGTCAGTGCGTACGGGAGGTACACCCCCGAGTGGACGACGAACAGCGGCGTCGCAAGCAGGAGCACGCCGGCGAGGACGCCCACGCGAGCGTCGAACAGTTCCCGCCCGAGCGAGACGGTGGCGACGACGAGCCCCGCCGCAATACCGACCAGCGCGACGGTGTAGCCGCCCAAGAGCTTTCCGAGCGCGAACACCGTCGCCGGGACGGGCGCGTACTTCGAGTACAGCCCTCGGTCGCTCTCGACGAAGAACCACGGTCTGAAGGCGTCCTCAACGGGCGGGCTGAGGAACACCTTCCCCGCGAGCAACAGCTCCGCTTGCTGGAGGTACACGCCCTCGTCGTGGTTGAGCGAGCGAAACGGGAACACGCCCGTCGAGACGAGTACCGCCACGGCGGCGGCGACGACTGCGAGCATCGCCGTCGCTGCGTGGCCACTGTCGGCCGAATCGAGTGCGTCGAGCAAGCGTGTCCGGACGGACGCCACAGCGGTGGTCGACTGGTCCCCGTCGTCGGGAGACAGTCCAGACATCTACTCTGCGGGATACCACGCGAGTGCGTGGTCGGCGACTAACGTGACTGCGACTGGCTCTCCAACCTCGAAGTCCTCGGTGTGGTTGTGGAGACACCGGACGACGGTCCCGTCCGTGAGTTCCACGTGGTAGACGAACGACGGCCCGGTGTACTGCCGCCGGACGACGTGTCCGTCGGCGTCGCCCTCACCGACCGCCGCGGCTCGGAGGTCGTCCGGGCGAACGAGGACGTCGACGCGGCTCCCGGCGTAGCCGTCGCCCAGTCCCTTCAACAGGTCGCGATCGTAGGAGCCGACGCTCGTCTCGATGGCGTCGGCGGTGACGTGTGCCGGGAGGAAACTCGCCTGCCCGAGGAAGGAGGCGACGAACCGCGAGGTCGGGTGTTCGAACACCTCACCGGGGTCGTCTACCTGTTCGACGGTCCCCCCGTTGACGACGGCGACGCGGTCGGAGATAGACAGCGCCTCCTCTTGGTCGTGGGTGACGGAGACGGCGGTGACGCCAGCCTCGTCGAGGATGCGCTTCACCTCCTCGCGCATCCGCACGCGCAGGCTCACGTCGAGGTTCGAGAATGGTTCGTCCAGCAAGAGGACGTCCGGTTCGGGTGCGAGCGACCGCGCGAGTGCGACCCGCTGGCGCTGGCCGCCCGACAGGTCCGCCGGCGAGCGGTCGCCGTACTCTCCGAGACCGACCAGTTCGAGCAGGTTCGCTACCCGTTCGTCCGCCTCGGGTGAGTCGGGGTCGTCGAGGCCGAACGCGATGTTCTCCGCGACGGTGAGATGTGGGAACAGCGCGAATTCCTGGAACACCAGGCCGACGTCACGCTCTTCGGGCGGCGTCACCGACCCCTCGCCCGCGACCACCTCGCCGGCGACGCGAATCGTCCCGTCGGAGGGCGTCTCCAGACCAGCGATCATTCGAAGCGTCGTCGTCTTGCCACACCCAGACGGACCCAACAAGGTCACGAGTTCGCCCTCGTGGACGGTCAAGTCGAGGCCGTCGACGGCGGTCTCGGGACCGTATCGCTTGACCACTCCCTCCAGTTCCAACACCGGTTTGGCGTCGTCGGCGACCGACTGTGTCCCGCTGGTGACGACTGCATCCCGTTCGGGCGCGGAGTCGGTATCCGCGCCGTGAACTTCACCGACCGCCTCGGTGGCGTCGGCGTCTCCCGTGTCGACGGTGGTGCCGCCGTCGGTCACCGAACTACCGGCGTCGTTCGAGGCGTCGTTCACGCCACGTCTCGTGGGGGGTGTGTCGTCAGTCATCGTCGCTTCCTTTCAGTAGCGGCACCATCGAGAGGCCGGACACCGCCACCAGCACCAGCGCCGGCAGCGCCGCCCTGCCGTAGTACCCGGCCTCCTGAACTCGCCAGATGTAGGTCACTATCGTTGTAAACCCTGTCGGATGCAGGATGAGCGTCGTGTCCAGTTCCTTCATCGTCGTGAGGAACACGAGCGCCGCACCAGCGACCAGTCCGGGCGAGATGAGTGGGAGCGTCACCCGTCTGAACGCACCGCTCGGCGACTCACCGAGCAGCCGCGCCGCGCCGACCAGATCCTGGTCGACGCCCAGCACCGACGACCGGGTCGCGCCGACGGCCTGTGGGAGGAATCGCACGACGTACGCGAACACGAGCAGCGGTAGCGACTGATAGACGACCTGTGCGGCGCTCGCACCGAACGTCTCCAACAGCCACCGCGAGGAGAAGAACACCAGCGCGAGTCCGAGGACGACCCCCGGCATCGCGTAGCCGAGGTACGTCGCCCGTTCGGTCGCTTTCGCCAACACCGAGTTCGACCGCCCCGCGTAGTACGCGACCGGGAGCGCGAATAAGACGGTGATTCCCGCTGCGAGGGCGGCGACGTACACCGAGTTCACGGCGAAGTCGGGGCGGAAGGCGAGGCCGCCACCGCTGTACCCCGGGCCAGAGCGCACGAGCCACATCGTGAGGATACCCACCGGCAGCACGAGCGTGAACAGGCTCACGACTGCAGGCACGAGCGTCGCGAGCCACCGGAACGGCCCCAGCGAGACGACCGCTCGCGCCGACGAGGGCGTCCCGTAGCCCGCGGCGGCGTCGCCGCTGACGCGCGACTCCAGCGCGAGGATGACCGCCGTCACCGCCAGCAGTTGGATCGACAGCAGCGTCGCGTTCGCCCGGCCGACGCCGAAGGAGTTGAGTTCGACGTAGATGACGCGCGTGAATACGTCGAAGCGCATAATCGCGGGCGTCCCGAAGTCAGAAAGGGTGTACAGCGCCACCAACAGCGCCCCCGCGGTGACGCCCGGCGCAATCTGTGGGAGGATGACCCGGCGGAACGCCTCAGGGTACGAGTGGTTGAGCGTCCGCGCCGCCTCTAACTGGGTCGTGTCGAACGACAGCAGCGACGCTCGCGTGGTCAAGAAGACGTACGGGTACGTGAACAGCGTCAACACGAGCGCCGTCCCACCCAGTCCGTAGACGGTTGGGAGGTACGGGACCACCACCCCGAGGCCGTAGTCGGTCAGGAGGTCCGGAAGCGCGCCGCTGGGCCCGAACGCCGAGACGTACGCGAACGCGCCGATGTAACTGGGAACGACGAGCGGGAGCGCCGCGATGACGGTCCACGCCCGCCTGAACGGGAGGTTCGTCTGGACGGTCAACACCGCCAGTGGTACGCCTAACGCGACCGACGCGCCCGTCACGACGCCGACGAGTGCGAGGCTGTTGACGAGAACGTCGGTCGTCGTGCCCGACGCTAACAGCGCCGTCGCATCCGACAGCGACAGTTCTGCGGCGCTGATCAGTAACCAGATCAGCGGCGACAGCACCGCCGCTGCGACCCCCGCAGCGAGGAGCACGACCGCGACCCCAGGCTCGTCGTCGTCCGATCCGACGATTCCGCGGACCCGCCCGAACCCCTCGCCAGGGGCCACCTCAGATCGCCTCCCTCACAGCACGCCCACCTCGCGCATCAGTTCCAGCGTCGGCTGGATGTTCGAGAGTTCGTTGAGGTCGATGCTCGGCGGGTTCAGTTCGCCGACCGGCGGCAGTCCGCCGACCGGGGCGATGTCCTCGACCATCGGGTACGCGTACGTCCGCGTGGCGAAGAACTCCTGCGCCTCCGCCGACAGCAGGTGGCGGAGGAAGGTGAACGCCAACTCCTGGTTCTGACTCGCCGACAGCACCTGTGCGCCGGCGGCGTTGATCAGGGCGCCGGCGTCGCCGCTGGTGAACGCTAAGTCGAGCGGCGCGTTCGGCCGGGCGGCCTGTACGCGCAGCGCGTAGTAGTGGTTGGCGAAGCCAGCGTTGAGCGCCCCGTCGGCGACGGCGTTCGAGACGAGGAACTCGTTGCTGAACTCCGTCACGCCGGCGTCGAGCATCCCCTGGAGCCACGCCCGAGTGTCGTCCTCGCCCTCGATGAGTCGCATCGCGGTGACGAACGACTGGAACGCGCCGTAGGTGGGTGCCCAGCCGACGGCGTTCGCGAGCGCCTGCGACTCGGGGAAGTCCATCACGCTGTCGGGAACGTCGTCCTCCGAGAGTTCCGCCGTGTTGTACGGGATGGCGCGTGCACGGCCGGCGACGCCGACCCACTGGTCGTCGGGGTGGAACTCCTCGGGGACGGGGTCGATGACCTCCGCGGGCAGCCCCGCGGTCAGCCCCTCGTTGGCGACCGCTGCGAGCGACCCGGCGTCGACCGACCAGAACACGTCCGCCGGCGTCGCCGCGCCCTCGCTGATGATGGTGTTCGCCGCGTCTGCGGTCCCGGCCTCCCGCACCTGGTACTCGAAGTCCGGGTAGATCTGCCCGAACTTCGCCAACAGGTCGCGGTAGAGGCCACCCTCGCCGCCGCCGAGGTAGATGGTGAGGCTGCCGCTGAGGTTCGGCAGGTCCTCGATGCGGGTCCCGCCGACGTCGGAGCGCCCCTGTGCGAGCGGACCGGAGCCACGGAACTCCTCGAAGGCCGCGCCGATGGCGTCCTCACCGCTGTCGCTGCCAGTGCCGCCACCACCGCCGCCACCGCCGCTGCTCGTCTCCTCGCCGCCGCCGAGGACACCGTTACACCCGGCGAGGCCGGCCGCACCAGCGACGCCGAGGCTCGCGAGTACCTTCCGCCGTCGGTAGGTGCGTCGCTCGTCAGTCATCGGCGGGCACCTCCGCGGACTCGGCGGCCTTCGCACGGGTCCCTGCGCCTTCGACACGGTCGAGACAGGTCAGCCAGTCGCGCATATACTCTCCACAGTGGTTGAGGAAGGCGCCGTTGTTCCATTCTTCGAAATCGCCCTCCGCGAGGGCGTCGGCCATCTCCGCGAACGCCGCCTCGAAGGAGTCGGCGTCGTGTGCAACCTCGTCGAGCACTTCCCAGACGTGTTCGTTGAGTTCGAGGCCCGCAACCTCGTTGGCGAGGTCGTCGAACGTCGAGCGCGGCGCCTTGTTGTGTTCACAGAGGGGACCGCCGTTGTACACCTGCTTGTCGAGGACGTCCGCGGCACGCTTGAGGAACAGCCCCGACCAGATGTCGTCGAAGCGGCCGACGTCCCACTCGTTGTCGTCCATCGGCAGTTGGTAGAACGCGGGGATGATTTCCCGACGGAACGCGAGGTTCATCGAGCAGACGGTGAGGTACTGGCCCTCCTCGGCGACGAAGTCGCGCTTGAAGTGGGAGGACTCCGTCAGGGTCTGCGCCTGGCCCTGCAGGTCGCCGTCCATCAGGATGCGGACGGCGTCGAGGTCCGGCACGTTCGTCCACAGGCCCTGCGAGGCGACGACGTCGTCGACGTGTTCGGTGTCCGTCTCGACCGTTTCCTCCATCGCGGCGTACGGATAGCCGCGTGGGTACAGATCCGTGTCGCTCTGGTAGAGGACGTTCACCCACGACTCGTCGGAACTGACGGATTCGACCGCACCCTCGTAATTGAGGTTGTCCATGTGGGTGCCGAAGAAGTCCTCGTCGTCGTGCGGGAGCGTGTCGTCGTCGATGAACACGCCGTACTCGAAGCGGTCGTGCGCCCACATATACAGCAGACCGAAGGAGGTCTGTGCGTGACTCGCGGCGGGCACGATGTGGTCGAACTCCGCGGCGTCGTGGTCGGCGAACCACGCCTCGCGTGCGCTGCCGTCGAAGACGACGCCGTCGACGTCCTCCTCGTCGAGCATCGCTTCCATCGCGTCGGTGTCGCAGAAGTCCTCGGTGACGAGGACGAAGAACAACCGGTCGGTGTCGAAGCCGTGGTTGCGTGCGTTCTCCACGTACGCACGAAGGCACTCGTACTCCCGAATCGTCGGGATGACGACGCAGGTATCCTGTCGTGTACTCATTCGTTCTCACATACCGATTAGGCCGACCTAAAGGGTGTCGATTTTTCGGTGGCCCAAAACTCTCCGCGTCGCCCCTCGTCGCTGACCAAAATCGAGTGCCGAGACTACGACAGCGCCACCAGGTGCGTCGACTCCGCGCCGGTCTCTGCGACGACGTACAGGGTGCCGTCGTCGAGGACTGGGCCGGGACCGACGCGGCCGTCGAACGACCGTTCAAAGCGGACCGGTGGGCCGGCGTCGCCCCCTCCCTCCGTCGGGTCCAGCGCCCACAGGCGGTCGCCACCGACGAACAGCGTGTCGCGGCCGATAGCCGGCGCAGTCACCTCCCAGTCGCCGATGTCGTGAGTCCACCGTTTGTCACCCGACTCGGCATCGAGAGCGTGGAGTCCCTGCGTCGACCCGGCGAACACCAGCCCCGAGTCTACGCCGAGTCCGAGACGCGTCCATCCGGTGTCGACGCTCCAGTACGGGTCGCTCGCCGGGTTGCCGTCGTCGCCGAGGGCGTAGGTCGCCCCGTCCAGACAGGTGACGTACACCGAGTCACTGTCGGCAGACGGCGGGCACGTCGGCCGCGCTGGCAGGCGATAGCGCCACACCCCCTGCCCGTCGGACAGGCGGAGGAGCGACACCTCTCCTGCCTCGGTCGCGACGGCGACGGTGTGTCCCCGCCACACTGGCGGACTCGCGAGCACTGAGCCAAACACCTGTCGAGACCACACCTCGTCGCCGGACGCCGGGTCAAGTGCGTGGACCGTCTCCCCTGCGCCGACGACGAGCGGTTGCCCGGGGTACTGCGTCGGGCCGACGGGTGGCGCGTCGACCGAGACTGACCAGCGCTCCTCGCCGGTGTCGGCGTCGAGCGCACGGACCGCCCGGTCGAGGCTGTCGGCGACGAAGGCAGTGTCACCCCGCACGACCGGGTGGTCACGCACGCCCTCGGCGCGCCACAGTTCGCTCCCGTCGGCGGCGTCGTACGCCCGCACGGCGTCGCGTCCGGGGAGGTACACCGTCCCGTCGGCGACGACGGGTGCGCGTCGCTGGAGGCCCGGAACCGACACACGCCAGTCCTCGCTGACGCCGTCGACGGGCGCTTCCCCCGCGTGGATGCCGTGGACACTACGGGTGTTGCTGGCGTTGCAGCCGAAACTCGACCACCTCCCGTCAGAGCCGTAGATCTGTCTTTCAGCGTCGAGCGGCGGTGTCTCGGGGGCCGGCGGGTCAGACGCGGCAGGGCGACCGACGACGTCTGAACACCCGGCGAACCCGGCGACTGCGCCCGCGCCGAGGGTCGCGAGGTACCGGCGTCTGGAGGGCATCGTCCTCACTCCCGCACGTGTCGGAAAAATCTCTTGTGCCTGTCGTCACCTCAGAGGCGTTCGGCGACGTGGTCGGCCGCTTTCAGCGACAGCGCCGCGATGGTGAGCGTGGGGTTCATCGCGCCGCCGGTGACGAATACGGAACTCCCCGCGAGCGTGAGGTTGCCGAGGTCGTGGGTGCGCAACTGCGGGTCGACGACGCTGTCGGTGGGGTCTGTCCCCATTCGCGTCGTGCCCATGTGGTGGTACGCCGGGCCGGTGTTGTCGGGGCCGACGGTCCACCCGATGTCGACGCCCATCTCCTCCAACACGTCGCGCTGTATCTCGTTCGCGCGTTCGATGGTCGCGCGGGTCTTCGCGTCGAGGCCCCACACCACGTCGGGGACGGGGTTGCCGTGGTCGTCTGTGCGCGAGGGGTCGAGGCGGATGCGGTTCTCGCGCCGCGGCAACTGCTCGACGAGCGCACCCATCGCGACGTGGGTCCCGTACGCGCCGCGAATCTCCTCCAGCAACTCGTCGCCGAAGGTGTCCGCACCGAGGGCCACGTCGGCGGGTGCGGGGCCGGCGTAGTTGAGGAACTCCAGTTTGATTGCCGTCCGTGAGTCGTCCGGGCGGTCGTAGAACTGGTGGCTCTCGGTGGTGTTGAAGCCGACGTGCTTCTGGCGGGTTGGCTCGTCGAGCGTGCCGCCCATCCCCGCGAACAGGTGGTCCATAAAGTAGCGGCCGACGAGTCCCGAGGAGTTAGCGAGGCCGTCGGGGTACGTCTCACTCTGTGAGAGGAGCAGCAAGCGCGGCGTCTCCACGCCGCCCGCGGCGACGACGAACTCCCGCGCCTCCTGTCGATGCTCCTCGCCGTCGGGCGTCGCGTACACCGCCGTAGTCACCTGTTCGCCCGCGTCGTCGTGTTCGAGGCGCTGGACCGGCACGCGGTCGAGGATGCGTGCGCCGTTCGCCGCCGCTCGCTCGATGTGTCGCGTCGCGTCGTACTTCGCGCCGGAGGGACACACCGGCTTACAGGTGCCGTAGCCGACACAGGCGCTCGCCTCCTCGGTCGGTTCGGAGTTGCGTGCGTTCGGAACCGAGTGGGTCGCCAGTCCGACCGCCTCACACGCCTCTGCAAACAGCGAGTCGCTGTAACTCGGCGGGAACGCGGGCAGGGGATGCGGGTCGTCGCGTGGCGGCGCGAAGGGGTTGTCCGACGCACCGGACACGGACAGTTCCGCCTCGGCACTCGCGTAGTACGATTTGAGGTCGTCGTACGCGATGGGCCAGTCGTCACCCATCCCGGTGTCGCTGGCGAGGCGGAAGTCCTGTTCGTGCATCCGCATCACCATCCCCTGCCAATGGAGGGTACTGCCGCCGATGCCTTTCACCCGACTCACGTTGAGCGGGTAGTACTGCTCACCGGAACTGCTGTACGCGTCGCGTTCGCCATCCACGTCCCACACCGGCGCGTCCAGTCCTGGTCGCAGGTGTCGCTCCATCCGCGCCTGCCGGTCGTTCGGGTCGAACTGCGGGCCGGCGTCGAGGACGATCACCTCGTGGCCGGCGGCGGCCAGTTTCGACGCGACGAGTGCTCCCGCCGGCCCCGCGCCGACGACACAGACGTCCACCCGCGGCGACGGTGTTCGGTCGTCGTCGACGAGACCGCTCCCGGTCGGTGTGTCGCCGGCGCTCATCCGTCGGGGCCCTCCTGATACGACTGTGTCCCACCGGGATGACCGGGTGGGTTCTCTAACCCCGCCAGTCGAGCGCCGGTCGGGGAGGTGTAGAATGCGTACAACAGTTCGTTGACGAGGTAGTGGCGCACGCGCTGTGGTCTCGTCCCGTCCGGGTCGGGGTCGACCACGTCGACGCTCATCACGTCGAGGACCTCCAGGCGTCGGTCGGCGTCGAGAGCGACGTAGTCGGCGTCGTCGAACGCTGCGGTGTACTCGTCGAGAGCATCTACGGCTTCGGCGACGCCCGCCGCGTACGCGTCGTCGTCGCGGATTCGACGCACGGAGTACGTGCGGACGAACTCCTCGACGCCGGTCACGGACGACGGATACACCACCTCCGCGATGGCGACGAGCGTCGCTACCTCGTGGTCGTCGACCCCGGCCGTCTCGGTATCGCGCCCCGCGGCGTCGATCCGATTCGTCGGGGCGTTACATCCGGCCAGCGACCCGGTCGCCGCCGCGGCGAACGCGGCGATGGCGTCGCGGCGCGTCAACTCCATTCGGCCGGTATTTTGGCCGACCTAAACAAGAGGATTACGCTCTGTGGTCGTGGACTGTCTCGGTGGAATCGCTCACTAGAAACTCACTCCGGTCGATCGACGCCGGTGACGGTGAATCTCGCGCCGCCGTCTTCGCTGGCCCCGACTTCGATGTCCCACTCGTGAGCCTCGACGATTCGCTTGACGATGCTCAGTCCGAGGCCAGTCCCGTCGTCGGTCGTGTATCCCATCTCGAACAGGTGGTCGTGTGCCTCCGCCGGGATGCCGGGGCCGTCGTCTTCCACGACGAACCCGTCGGGCGCGTCGGCGATGCGGATGGTCACGTCCGGGCCGCCGTGTTCGATGGCGTTGCGGACGAGGTTCTCGACGAGTTGTCGCAGGCGGGTTCGGTCCGCGAGTACCGTCTCCGTCGCGTCCACGTCCAGGGTTCCGCCCATCGTCTCGGCGACTTCTCGACAGTCTTCGACGAGGGCAGACAGCGGAACTGGCTCCAACGAAGAGACGGACCGGCCTTCCCGTGCGAGCGTCAACAGCGTCTCGATGAGTCGCTCCATTCGGTCGAGTGCACGGCCGGCGGTGTCGAGCGCCTCCGTCTCGTCGAGGTCGCTTTCGGTGCGTGCCAGGTCTATGTGTCCCTGTGCGACGTTGAGCGGATTCCGGAGGTCGTGACCGACGATGCTGGAGAACGCCTCTAGTCGTTCGTTCTGTGCTTTCAGCCGTTCTTCGCGTTCGACTCGCCCACTGATGTCGCGGAGGACGCCGACGGTTCCGCCGAATCCCTCGTCGGACGGCAGGAGGGCGATGTGGTTCTCGACGGGAACCTCGCCGTCGGCTCGTTTGACCGACATCCGGACGGTCGCCCGGTCGCGGTCGGGGTCGTCGAGCAACTCGGTGATCAGTTCGGTCCCTCGTCGAACCTCCTCGTCGGGCAGCATCGCCGAGACGTGTTTCCCGACGAGTTCCTCCGGGGATTGATCGGTCAGTTCGCCAATCTGCGCGTTCACGTAGGTGATGTAGCCCTCGGGGTCGAGTGTGTAGACGGGGTCGCCCGCCGCCTCGATGATCCGCTCGTAGCGCTCCAACTCCGTCTCGCGACGCTTTCGGTCGGTGATGTCGACGTACACGCCTAGCGCCTCCCTACTCCCGTCTCGAATCTCGAACTTCCGCGCACGAAAGAGGAACCGTCGGGGGCCGTCGACGGTCTCGCGGCAGAGTTCCGCCTCGACGCGTTCGCCGTCGGCGACGCGCTTGTCGAGTTCCCGTGCGGCGTCCGTCCGTTCCGGCGTCACGATGAGGTCGTTTATCGACTGTCCGACAGCCTCCGATTCGTCGTAGCCGAACGTCTCGCTGAACGCCGAGTTCGTCGCCTTCACTCGATTGCTCCCGTCGCTGTCCATCTCGACGTGGACGGTCGGATACGGAATCGACTCGAAGACCGACACGAAGCGCTCACGCTGGGCCGTGCTCAGCGTGTCTGCGTCCGTCGCTTGCGGCGTCACCGCATCGAACGCCTCTCCGACCGTCTCGCCGAACGCACGGAGCGCCGCGACCTCCGACTCCCCGAACGCCCCGGGGTCGGTCGCGTACACGACCGCCACCCGCCGGCGGTGTGTCCTGCCGAGCGGAACGCACGCGACGGACTCGACTGACTGCTCCGTCGCGTGTGTCCCCCACCGCTGTGCGTCGTCAGCACCGTCCGCTTGAGGTGTCTGGTGGACCGTCACCGTGGCTTCGGTGTGCTCGTGGGACGCAACCTCGGTTCCCGAGAGAGTGACTGGTCTGAGGGGGGTGCTCTCCCCGCTGGCGGCGGTCGGTCGGATCACACACCCGCCTTCGTCACCGTCGACGTGACCGACCCAACCGAACGCGTACACCGTCGACTCCTCGATGGCAGAACAGACGGCGCGTTCGACAGCTTCGGTGGTCGTCGCCCGGACGAGTTCTGCCGTCGCACTGTGGAACAGGTCGTTGACCCGTCTCGCTCGTGCCCGGTCCCGCTCTCGTCGCCACGCTCGCACGGCGTCGACGATATTCGATCGAAGGTCGTCGACCGACGAATCCGATCGAGTCACGTCGATAGTGTCCACCCTGTCCGTGGGCCGAACAGCGGTGACTGTTGCTCCGTCTGCGGCCCCTTCGTGCACCACGAGTGGGCAGGAGTGACCGCCGTCGTCGATGGCTGCGGCCACGGTTCGTTCGGTGGCGTCACACAGGTCAGACGCCGCGGCGACACAGTCGAACCGACCGTCTGCGAGGAGGCGACGGACGCTCGCGAGGTCCGTCGCCGGGGTCGCCGTAATCCGCTCGTCCCCCCCTTCTAGTGCCGCGACCGTCCGCTCGGCCGCCGACTGATCACGGTCCACGTACAGGACCGAGACGGGGTCGAACGAATCAGTACTCATATATGTTCAATATGTCTCTTGCAGAACCACAGCAACAAAAGTAGTACCGGTTTATACACCCCGGTGTTCGGTGAACACAATTTCCTCGCTGCCGCAAGACATTCGTCCGGTGTGTGTCGAGTCGTTGTGTCCAGTTGATCCACCGCCATCTACTATGGCGTTCACCGCTGCCAAGTTATGACAGCACAGTATCAGACATTGCTAAGTCCTATTGATTCATTCTCACAACTGCTAGTAATTGTCGCCTTCGACCACAAACTCGGGTCGTTTGCTGGCTGAGGCCCGGTGATTGGTCGATTCGGTATCGGTCTGGCCGGGTGACTGGACGAAGAATACACGAGAGTACACATATGGACGATTCAGATGCGGACACGACCGGCCCGACTGATCGGCCCGGACCCGCCGCCGAACGGTCGCAAAAGACCAGCATCGAACAACTCGGACCGATCGACGACGAGGAGACGCTGTGTACAGCCCTGCAGTCGGTCCTCGATATGGCCGCCAGCAACGGCGTGGACGTAACCGGACGATGGTTCCTACACGAAACCGACGGCGCGGCGTGGTCCGTCGAGGTGATTGGAACCGATTCGACCGACGCTACCGATTCGAGCGTCGTTCCGAACGACGCGACCATCGTCGAGACCATTGCGATGACCATCGCCGACCACCGCGACGTCTCGCCGATGGACCTTCCGCCCTTGTACGACGTTGTCGACCCCGACGTCTTGGAGTCAGTCGTCTCGGGCCTCACTCCCGACCACATCACGTTCGAGTACGCTGGGTATCGGGTCACCGTCGAATCCGACGGTTCGGTCCATCTGTCGGAGTAAGCGACGACAAGTACAGCGGACATCGTGGTGTCCGTGCGCGCACGCACGGCCGGTGCTTAGGGGTTCGTTCGTCGACACGCCGCCGTTCACTCGGTCGCTAGCGCGTCGACGAGTGACTCTAGCGAATACGACGACAGCGCCCGTGCATCGTCGTACAGCGTCTCGATGACGTACGTCGAATTCGTCCGCTCGACGGCCGGAATCCGCTCGAACTCTCGGAGGAGTCGCCCGACAGCCTGGTCGTCGGGGAGGTGTGCGATCGCCACGAAGTCCGTCTCTCCCATCGTCGACAGGAGCGTCGTCACGCCTTCGAGTTCGGCGATGGTCGCCGCGACGTCGTCGTGTTCGCCCGCGTAGTCGGCCAGCACCTCCACCAGCACCGTCACGCCCAACCCGAGTTCGTCGAGGTCAATATCGTACAGATCGTTGGCGATGATACCGGCTTCGCGGAGATTGTTCAGGCGGTAGTGGATCGTCGACACTGGGATGTCCGTCTCTTCGTTGATCCGTTCGGGACTTCCGGTTCCCAGATCCGCGATGGCCTTCAAGATCCGAAGGTCGCGCTCGTCCATACGTGTCCTCCCGAGGGCGAGCGTGATAGTTCCAGTCCTCTCTCATCCTCTGACGATGTGTCGAACTACTTTCAACCATCTCGGTGAATGTGGTGTACATCTATTACAGTTCCACATTTAGTTAGAAGTATATTTAACACACGAGCTAATATGCCGATCTGGTTTCAATGAAATTCGACTCTATTTGGAGAGACGTTCCATATTCGGCGGTGCTGTTCGTCGTGCTCGCAACGCTGTGGGGTGGCTCGTTCGTCGCTATCGAGGCAGGGGTGAGTCGGTGGCCACCGTTGCTGTTCGCTGCGGTCAGGTACGATCTCGCGGGCGCAGTGATCCTCGTCGCTGCCGTGTTCCGAGGCTCCCAGTGGCGACCGACGACGCGAGACGACTTCGGCGCTATCGGCGTCGTCGCCGTCTTCGTCGTGTTCGCACACCACGCCCTGTTGTACGTGGGTCAACAGACCGTCCCCGGCCCGGTCGCGTCGGCGGTCGTCGCGCTCGCACCAGTCATCACGGCCGTCGTGGCACCGCTGCTCGTCAGCGACGAGGGCCTCTCCACGACCGGATACGCTGGTGTCGCGCTCGGGTTCGTCGGCGTCGTCGCCGTCACCGACCCCGGCGGCACCGGCGGCGTCGACGTCGCAGGCACGTCGCTGGTGTTCGGCGCGACCGTGGCGTTTGCGGTCGGGACGCTCCTGTTGCGTCGTACGAGCCCCGATATCGCTCCGACCGGGATGCAGGGCTGGGGGATGCTCGCTGGCGCAGCGCTGCTCCACGTCGGGAGTCGGGCGCTCGGGGAGCCACAGGTCGTGCCCACGTCGCCGACGGCGCTGGTCTCACTGTGGTTCCTCGTCCTCGGGCCGGGCGTCGTCGCGTTCCACGTGTACTTCCGCCTCCTCGACGACATCGGCGCGACGCGAACGACGCTCGTCGGCTACGTCGAACCGGCGGCGGCGGCCGCGCTGGCGTTCGTCCTGTTCGGCTACGTCCCGACCGACGCCGCGTTCGTCGGCTTCTCGTTGGTGGTCGTCTCGTTCGCACTGGTCGAAGGCGACGTGCTTCGTGGCGCGGCCGACGACGCCGTGTCCAGACTTCGAACGGCGTTACAGTAAGTCGAACCGCCGCACGCCATTTTGAAAGCCAGCCCTTGGTCGTACAGGGATCGTCCTACTGAGCACAACACAGCCGTATCTGTGCGGTAGGGAAACTCTCAAACTTGATTTTCTATTGAAGCAGCTGAATAACTTAGACGCTCAGCGTCCTCCTCTCAGGTATGAATGATTCGGATCCTTCGGCCAGCGACGACGGGACCGCCGGACTCGCGCGAATGGAGCGGTCGCTTCGCCGTGCACTTGCGGTGTCGGAGTCGGAGGAGGCGCGCTATCACATCCGCACAGCGTTACAGTTCGTCGACGTCGTTCGCGACGACGTGGACCCGCCACAACAGACCGAACTGGGCTCTGAACGACCGTGACTGTGCCCGTGTGTCCAGACGGTCCCGGGCTGTGAGTATGCTGGTTCCGACCGATCTCGACTGCTCGCCGGAGGCGACCGACCCTCGTTCACCGTGGCTCTCGGTGTCAGAACAACTCCTGTTGGTGTTCGACCGGATCGGTGTGGAGACGACCCGTGGACGGCCGGTGTTACAAGAGTCGCTCGACGCGGATGCACTCGACGCTATCGGATCGGGGTCGACGACGACGGTGTCGTTCGAGTTGTGGGACCACTGGGTCCGAATCACGCCGGACGTCATCGAGGTGTATCAGCTTCCGTCGTGAACGGTGCGTAGAGAAGAGGGATGGTGTGATAGCGGCCGTCGACCGGCCGCCGTATCTGGAGGGCACACCGAAACTGGAGGGTCGCAGTCCGTCGCGTCAGCGGGGCGCAGTCGGTCGGCGGTACGCCGACCGGTGTAGAGGGCCGTCAGGCGAGGTCGCCCAGGTCCTCCACCGAACTCCGGTCGATGACGATGAACGCGTCCTCGCGGAGCATCTCCTCGTCAGTCGGGAGGACGAGGACCTCCTTGCCCCCGCTCGTGGACGTCGGGATGAAGTCGAGCTCGACGAGCTCGTATCCCAGGTCGTCCTCTGGGTCCGGGTTCGGCGGTAGCTCCCGCCAGAGGTCCTCCACGGCTTGCGCCATTACAGCCCCCGCTCGACGGTGAAGGTCGCCTCCCCGTCGACGGTGACGCTGGTGATGTTCCCGCTGAAACGGTAGGCGTCGACGCCGGAGCCGACGAGGCCGATGACCTGCCCGTCCTGGGCAATGTCCTCGACGCGGTCCCAAGTGGTCCCGTCGTCCGTTGCGGAACTCGCGTCCGTGTCGCGGACGACGTCCCCGGAGACGGTGAACGTGTAGTTCGTCGGCCGGTCGTTACCGGAGCCATCGACGACGACGCGCTTCGTCATGTCCGTCGACGTGGAGCCATCGTCGGTCGACCCATCGTCAGTCGAGGAGCCGTCGTCCGTCGATTCGTCGTCAGTCGTCGACCCATCGTCGGTCGTGGAGCCATCGGACGTCGAGCCGTCGTCCGTTGTGGAACCGTCGTCGGTCGTCGAGCCGTCGTCGGTCGTAGAATCGTCCGACGTTGGCTCCTCGCCGACGAGTTCCGCCAGCGTCGTCGTCGTCCCGTCGAGCGAGACAGTCACGTCGTAGCCGCTGTCTTTGACGTAGTCGACGACCTCACCGTTGAAGCGGTAGGAGTCGAGTTCGCCCGGCATCAGGTTGCTCACCTGGATGGTCGAGGTGCCGTCGCTGTTGGCCGTGATGCTGTCTTCACCGGGTTCGGCCGTGTCGCCCAGCACTGCGTCGCCGGAGACGACGATGTCGAGGTCGAAGTCACCGGGCGTCGCGGAGGAGTCGACCGGGTTGTCCTCGCTGGCTTCGAGGACGAGCGTGTGGTCGTACTCCGCGGGGTCTGGTTCCTCCTCTTCCTCGGTCGTCGAGGTGCTGCCGGTGGACTTCTCGCCCCACGGGCCGATGCCCGAGCCGACACCCTCTGCCTCGTCGGCGACCGCGTAGCCCGTGATTTCCGACGGGAAGGGGAAGGTTACCTGCTTGTCGACGAGCCCGTTGCCGTCGTAGTCGGGCTCGATCCGGTCGCTGCCCGACCCGTGGAACGAGCAGTCCTCGATGGTCACGTCGGCCATCCCGTTACCCTTGTCGCGCACGAGGTCACGGTCGGTGTCGTTGTAGAACGCGCAGTTGCGGATGGTCACGTCCGAGTCCTCCGCGCCGTCGTGAATCTCGATGAGGTCGGCCGCGCCGTCCACGTCGAGGTAGATGAAGTAACAGTTCTCGATGACGAACGTCCCCTTCTGACGCATCCGGATACCACGCGCGTTCGGGACGTTAGTATCGTCGTACTGTGGCTCTTGCGTCACCGCTATCAGGCAGTTGCGGATGTACGTGACCTCGTCCGGGTCGGACTCGCGGTGACCGATCCGGATGTTCGCGATGTTGTTGTTGATGGCCGCACAGTTCTCGTACGTCATCGGCATCTTGTCCGTGTACGCGCCGTTGTTGACCATCCACGCCCACGAGGAGTTCTTGATGGTCGCGCGGTCGCCGCCGTCTGGGTTGTAGAAACAGCGGTCCTCACTCTGCTGGCCGCCCTCCGGCCAGTGGAAGCCGTCGATGACCGCGCCGTCGGCGACGTCGATTCCGGACTTCGAGTCCTTGTTGTCGCCGCGGATGACGATGTTCTGGAACGTCCCAGAGATGTTCCCGTCCATCGTGCCGCCCTCCATATTCACGACGACGTCGCCGGGGTTGCCGCCGCCGATCAGTGCGTCGCCCGACCCGATGTCGAGGTCGTCGTCGTCCCAGGTGTACTCGCCCGGCGGGATCGTAACCTCACCCGAGGGCTCACTGAAGTCGCCAAAGTCACCCGCGGCCGAGGCCGCCTCGGTCGCGAGGACGCCTGCTCCGCCCATCGCGGCGAACGCGCCGACCCCCTTCAGGAAGGTCCGCCGGCCCGCAGCCGCGTTCTGGTCTTCGTCGGTAGGCTCTCCATTCTGTTCCTCATCCCCTGTATGGCTGTTTGCCATACTTCGAAAGTCGAGCATACCTAAAAGTAGACTCCGACAAGTTCGCCACAGAACGGCGGTAGGTTACAGCTAATTGCCTGCGATCGAGAGTACGTTCTCCATATCGTACGTTTCGATAATGTACAGAATAATTCCCAAATAAATATCAATTAAATTACTACGCGTAGGGTGGGATTTCAATTGAGTAAGGTGACTGGTGCGTTCGGTAAGAAACGACGTTCAAGCAGTAGGCTTCTGTGAGCGAATCGGAGGGGCTCCCCAGACTGCATACGCTGCGCTCGTTCCGCTGCGTCGGGCCGAATCCTGGATCCGGCGATATCGCCGTTCCCTGGGCGTCGTACGACTAGTAGGCCCTCTCTCACGAGCGGTAGGATCGCTGAGTAGCTATGATGGGTCACCGTACTTGCTGGAAGGGTGAGGGGGCAGCTATCGGTTAGTACAACCTCGAGCCGCCGGTTTTGGCCGCTTATAACAAAGCCCGTTCCTCGAGTGCCACTCTGTGTGAGTGACAGAGATCCTTCCCGAATGCGGACTCTCCTCGTTGGCCTCGACGGGGTCTGTCTCCCGGTCTTGGAACCATTGTTTGCAGACGGAGTCGTGCCGACGCTGGAGTCGGTGTTCGCCGACGGCGTCGTCGGCGATTTGGACTCCCAGCTTCCACCGTGGACTCCCAGCGCGTGGCCATCGTTGTACACCGGAGTTAACCCTGGTAAGCACGGCGTATTCGACTTCCTCTCGTTCGACGGCTACGACTGGTCGCTCGTCGACCGCAGCGACGTCCACGAACACGCCATCTGGGAACTGCTCGACCAACGCGGACTGACGAGCGTCGTCGTCAACGTCCCCGTGACCAGCCCTGCACGTCCCTTCGACGGGGCGCTCGTCCCTGGCTACGTCTCGCCCGAAGAGCCTGCGTGCCACCCTGAGGGACTGCTCGACGACCTCCGCGAGGAGATTGGTGAGTATCGAGTATACGCGCCCGCGCACGAGAGCGATGAGGAAGCGATTGACTGGTATGACCGACTCATTCGGATGCGCGGGGCCGCGTTCCGCCACCTGTGTGCGGAGTACGACCCGCACTTCGGATTCGTCCAGTTCCAGCAAACGGACACCGTGTTCCACGAACGGCCGGAAGACGACGAGGCCGTTCGGACGGTCTTCAGCGCCGTCGACGACGAACTCGCGACGATCATCGAGGAGTGCGACCCCGACACGATAATCATCGCCAGCGACCACGGTATCGGACCGATTACCAGCGGCGAGTTCCGTGTTAACACGTTTCTCCGCGACCAAGAGTTCGTGCGGACGACGACCGGCGAGGGTGGGATGCCCTCGTGGGGGTCGCTCGCCCGTGAAGGTGGCGACACCGCGACGCTTGCACAGCGCGTCGTCCAGGGGGCGTCCGCCATTGGGTTGACGAGCCAACGGATCGGTCGCTTGCTCGAAGCACTTCGATTAGACGACTTCGTCTTACAACACGTCTCCAAGGAGACGGTCCACGCCGCGACCGAGCGAGTCGACTTCCCCGCCTCAACGGCGTATATGCGCTCGCGCACGGAACTTGGTGTTCGGATCAACAAGGCCGGACGCGACCCGGAGGGCGTCGTCTCTCCGAGCGAGTTCCCCTCCGTTCGCGACGACCTTATCGCCGCGCTCGAAGCGGCCCGCACGCCCGACGGCGATCCGGTGTTTTCAGCCGTACTCCCGAGCGAAGAGGTGTATGAGGGTCCGTTCGTTGATGAGACAGTTGACATCGTCACCGTCCCAGCTGACTTCGACGTGTACCTCTCAGCGGCCATCCGCGACGACGCGTTCGGCCCGACAAGTCAGGCATGGAACCACAAGCCGACGGGTATCGTCGCGATGACCGGCCTCGGCGTCGACCCGTCGATCCCCCTCGGCGAGGCACACCTGTTCGACATCGCACCGACCGTCCTCTCCTCGCTCGGCGTCCCGCCCAGCGACCGGATGGACGGCGAGACGCTCGCTCCGGTGTCGTCGGTCGAACCCATCGAGTACGCGCCGTTCACGACGCGAGACGTCGAGGCCGCCGATACGGAGGCGGTCCGTGCGCATCTCTCGAACCTTGGGTATCTGGAGGAGGAGCAATGAGCATCGAGATTCGCGTCGTCGAGGACGACGAGGAGTGGAACAGCTACCTCGACCACGCGGCGACGCCGACGCCGTTCCACTACGCAGAGGCGCTGGACGTGTTGGCGTCGGCCGCTGACGCCCGACTCCACCGGCTTGCGGGCTTCAAAGGGCAGGAACCCGTCGGCGTGTTCCCGCTGTTCGAGATGGATCGCGGCCCGGTCACCGGCGTCTTCTCGCCGCCGCCTGACCTGAAGATCCCGTATCTCGGCCCGTCGCTCGTCGTCCGTGGTGACGCACCGAAGCGCCGCCGTCTCGACCGCCAACACCACGACTTCGTCGACGAGGCGATCGCGCACATCTCGACGAGGATCGACCCAGCACTCGTGCAGATCCGTACCGCGCCCGGCTACGACGACGTCCGCCCGTTCTCGTGGGCGTCCTACGAGGCGGACCCGCGCTACACGTATGTCGTCGACCTGTCGAAGTCTCCCGACGAACTGCTCAGCGGATTCAGTTCCGATGCCCGGCGTAATATCACCGACGACCACGACGTCGACTACGAGATCGTCGAGGGCGACGCCGACGACATCCGACAAATCGTCGAACAGACCGCCGACCGCCACGCTGAGCAAGACGAACCGTTCCCCGTCACAGCGGCGTTCGTCATCGACCTCTACGAGGCGTTACCCGAGGGCGTGGTCCGACCGCTCGTCTGTCGGATCGACGGCGAGACTGTCGCTGGAACGATCTGTATGGAAGGGTGGAACACGTCGATCCGCTGGCTGGGATCGGCAAAGCCGTCATGTGATCTCCCGGCGAACGATTTGCTCGATTGGGCCGCCTGCCAGGGTGCCGCCGAACGCGGCCTCACGGCGTTCGACCTCGCGGGCGCGAACAATCCACGCCTCGCGGAGTACAAAGCGAAGTTCGCACCGGAGTTGGTTCCGTACTACCGACTCAAGACCTCCTCGCGAACGATGGACGTCGCCGTTTCGCTGTACAACAAACTCCGCTGAAGCGACGAGTCGGCGTGTCAGTCTGTTTTGATCGCGAGCGTCCCGGTCGACGAGAGATGCACTGTCACGTCCGCGTACTCGAACGTGATGTCGACGGACGCGTCGGTGTTGGTGAGAAGCGTGTCTAACGCGTCCCCGTCGATGGCGTCGTTGAACACTGGGAGTTCAGACTGCTCCGTCTCGGTTGCATCAGCCACAGCGACGACGGCGGCGGTACTGGGACGGTCGTACGCTCCCCAGTCCGTTCGATAGCCGAAGTCGTCGATTCGTGTCCCCCCGACGAGTACTCGTTCGTTCGTCATAGCTGTGAACTCAATCTATCTCACAAATCAACTACTCATTGATAAGAACTACGAATTATTTATTTGTACTATCGAATTGCTGAAAATTCGAGCTATATCGAAACCACCGATAAGCCGAGCTCAGTCGACTGGGTAACGCAATTTCAGAAGTATGATGGTATTACCTATCAGAATTCGAAGATACACAAATATATTTGGTAGCTGTTTTATATACCCGAGTCGTCAGCGAATTCCTCGTCGACCGCGCTCAGGTCGACTGCCAGCGCACGCGGGCCGACGAGGTCGACGCCGTACGCGTTCGCGGTGGCGACGGCACTGTCTTCGAACCCGGCGACGGATACAGCGACCGCTCCAGTCGCCGACTGCGTGCGCATCAACTCGACGGTCTCACGGATGAACAGTGCCGTCGCCGCCGTCTCGCCGGTTCTGACGCGGAGGAGCCGTCGGCTGTCGCCAGCGTCGGCCGACCGGGTCGCGAGGAGTGTATCCACTCGAACACTGGTGTCGACCTCCCATCCCGACGACTGCCACAGGGTCGCCACTAGCTCTCTGAGCTGATCGGTCGATGCCGCTTGCAGACGGGCGATGTCAGGCGACCCCCCCGGTGAGACCTCTCGGTCGCCGCCGGTCATCGCGTCTCGGACACCAGCCGTGAGACGGTTCTGCTCAGCTCCAGGTGGTTAACTCCCATTCCCCCTCCGATGACGTGCGACTGTCGCCCGCCGGACTCTCGTCGAGGTCGGCGGCACGTGAACAGGCGATACAGCGGTGGACGACGTTGCGGTTGTCTCCGAACACTCGTGCGAACTGTTCTGTCACGTGATTGCCGCAGGTCACACACTCTGGCATACCCACCACCCAACGCCGAACCATCATTGTTAGTTACTCCCGAACTCCCCGAAATCGAAGGATTCTGATCGATACTCACACGCAGTCGACGTCTCGAACGCTCGCCTCGGCGACGGGACAGGTGCGTTCCCCCGCCGCGTGTGTCGGTTCTCGTCAGTCTCGCAGTTCGGTGTCGGTACCTGCTTCTGTCACTACCACTGCGCTCGAACACGCCGTGTGGAACCACACATTGCGTCGAATGGACGGACAATAACAATGCCGTACCGACCCGCTTGACACGGTGTGAATACGAATCGCCGGGAGTTTCTCAAGCGACTGGCCATCCTCCCGGTCGCCGCCGGTACGGCGGGGTGCGGCGCACTCCCCGGCGGTGACCCGACGTCTGTCAGGACCGACCTCCCCGGTCGGAGCGAGAGTTCTCCAGACCCGGAGTCGACACCACAGCAGAGAACGATCGAGGAACTCGCACTCGAGTGGGGGTTCGACGGCGTCGTCGACTTACAGGAGGAGGGCGCCGACGCGACCGGGAGCGTCTCCATCGACGACATCCTCGAACGGCACGTTGGCGACGACGCCCTCGTGTTTCTCCCACGTGGTCGATATCTGATCGATGGAACCGTTGGGGCTGACGGCGTAGACCGAGTCGGCATTGTCGGCGACCGGGCTACCCTCGTTCCGCAGGACGGCAACGAAGATACGATACTCACGTTCGGGTGGCCCGACCCAGTCGGATCGGCACTCCTCTCAGGAGTCACGTTCGACTTCAACGCGGTAGATACCGGCGGCCGTCCGGTACAGATCGCCGCGAGCGACCGCCTCCTCATCGAGGACGTAGCCGTCTCCGGAGAGGCAGACGTACCACAAGACCTCTTCCGGGTCGACGTAACTGACCCGGACGGCGCCGGCGTCGTCCGGCGCCTCTACCTCCCCGACGGCGCACCGGGCGACACGAAGGTGACTGGCTGTGAGGTCGGCGACGAGAACCACGGCGAGTTGTCGTTCCTCGACTGTGAGATCGACGGCTTCCCCGACAACGGCCTGTACGCCAATCCGCCCGAAGGAACAGTCAACGTCATCGGCGGTCGGTATCTAAACAACGGCGTCGCCGGTGTCCGCATCGAAGTCGCCGAAGACGCGGTGATCCGCGGCGTCCACGTCCGCTGTGACGACGCCGAGGGCGGCGGCGAGAATATGCGCGGTATCCGCCTCCGCAATGGTCACTCCGTCCTCGTCGAGGACTGTTTCGTCGAGATGCTGGAAGTCACCTCCAGCGACGGCGCTATCACGTTCTCCTCCGAACTGGAGTCGGCGACGGTTCGCAACACGCTGATCCACGTCGACGCCGACGACGTGAACGCGCTCCGATTCAAGAACGCCTCCACCGAGGCCGCTCGTGCCGGCCCGTTCGTCTGTGAGGGAATCACGATCACTGGCTCTGCGGGCGAGGGAGCGGCCATCCAGGCCAGTGGTCGCGATAACGTCACCCTACGCAACATCTGTATGTACCAGCCCGGATTCGACCGCGACGGCATCCACGCCGACGACATCTCCGGCGAGTTCGTCGACTCGCACATCTCGGTCACGGGCTACCCGTTCGTCGTCCGGGACTCCTCGTTCCCCCGCCGCAACGTCGTCGTCCACGAGGACACCGAGAATCCGACCACCAATATGAACGGCTCGTGTGGTTCGACCGTCACGGAGAGTCGATTTCGGTGACCACCGTCGCAAACGACACGGCCTCCAGCGACGCGTCTCCCCAGGCGGCTGACGGCGACGAAGCGGCCCGAATGCGTGGCTACTACGACTCCGAGTCGTTCGTCGACTTCTACTCGCGACTACGCGCACGTGGACTGTTCTCTCGAGAGCGTCGAGCGATAGCCGACTACTTCCCTGCCGGCGGGCGCGTCCTCGACGTCGGCTGTGGCACGGGACGGACGACCGCGCCTCTGGCCGAGCAGGGATTCGACGTGGTCGGCGTCGACGTGAGTCGGCCGATGGTGACAGCGGCCGCGACGTACGGCGATGACGCGGCATACGCCGTCGCCGACGCCGCTACGCTTCCGTTCGCGAACGACTCCTTCGACGCCGTCCTGTTCTCGTTCAACGGCCTCGACGAACTCCGCCCGGCGGCCGCGCGTGACGCCGCACTCGCCGAGATTCGCCGCGTCCTCGTTCCCGACGGTGTGTTCGCGTTCGCGACGCGCAATCGGTTCCGGTGGCTGGTTCCGTTTCCACCGACGCCGCAACACCTCCGACGGCTCTGGCGCTACTGGACGCTCAACGGACTCGAGGCCAACTGGAGCACACCGTACAGACGTGACGTGACCACCCACTCGCCCAAGCGCGTCCACGTCACCGACCCGCGCACGCAGCGCCGTCGCCTCGACGCTCACGGCTTCCGAACCGTCGCGTTGTTGGGGCGCTCGGGACCCCTCTCGGCGTGGTTCGGACCGTCACTGTTCATTGTGGCGAAAACGGGCGCCTCGGGCGGTTAACACACTGATAACAGCCAGAAAACTCGTCCATAACAATGGTCGGAAGGATGCATCCGACTCGTAACCGCCACAAGCGGGGTTACGGAACAATGTCTCCACACATATCCACAGCACGGACCGGAGTGCGGCGACCCTCTAGGTTGGAGCAGGCTGGCTCCGGTGGGGGATCGAACTACCTGACCGACGGAGGTCAGCAATGACTGACGCGTACGGCTACGACGACGACGGCGACTACCACGCCTCGGAGGTCGATCCCGGCGCGACGCTGAAACGAGATGACGGCTCGAAGCCGCAGATCGGGGCAGACCCGACTATCCGCGAGGGAACGATCATCTACGGCGACGTCGTCGTCGGCGACCGGTTCACCACTGGCCACCACGCGCTGGTCCGCGAGGGAACCACCATCGGCGACGACGTCCTCGTGGGGACCAACTCGGTCCTCGACGGCGACTGCACCGTCGGCGACGGCGTCAGCATCCAGACGGGCGTGTACTGCCCCACCGGAACGACGCTCGGTGACCGAGTGTTCCTCGGTCCCCACGCCGTCTTGACGAACGACCCGTATCCGCTGCGGACCGAGGGCGAACTCACCGCCCCGACGCTCGAAGACGACGTCTCCGTCGGCGCGAACGCGACTATCCTCCCCGGCATCACCGTCGGTGAGGGAGCGTTCGTCGCCGCCAACGCCCTCGTCACGAAGGACGTCCCGCCGCGAACGCTCGCGGTCGGTTCGCCAGCAGAGTTCCGTCCGCTTCCGGAAGAACTCACGGGGGGGAACAGCCGGTGATCCAACTCGCTAACCCCGTGATCGGCGACCCCGAGCGCGAGGCCGTCCTCCGCGTGCTCGACTCCGGCCAACTAGCCGACGGCGACGAGGTTCGCGCGTTCGAACGCGAGTTCGCCACCTTCTGTGGCGCACCCCACGCGGTCGCCGCAACCAACGGGACGACCGCCCTGCACGCCGCCTTCGAGGGCCTCGAAATCGGCGAGGGCGATGCCGTCATCACGACGCCGTTCTCGTTCATCGCGAGCGCGAACTCCATCGCCCACGCGGGTGCGACGCCGGTGTTCGCCGACGTCGAGGAGACGACGCTCAACCTCGACCCCGACCGCGTGGCCGAAGTGCTCGAGGAACGCGACGACGTCGCCGCCATCCTCGCGGTCCACATCTACGGGATGCCTGCCGATATGGCTCCGCTGCGCGAACTCGCCGACGAGTACGACGTGTACCTCGTCGAGGACGCCGCACAGGCACACGGCGCGACCTACGAGGGGGAGACGGTCGGCAACCTCGCCGACGCCGCCTGCTTCTCGTTTTACCCGACGAAGAATATGACCTGCGGCGAGGGTGGGATGATCACCACCCGCCACGAGAAGGTCGCCGAACGTGCCGCTCGCTTCTGTGACCACGGACGGACGGTCGGCTACGAACACGGCTTCGTCGGCCACAACTTCCGGATGACGAGCCTCTGTGCCGGTATCGGCCGCGCGCAACTGACCCGTCTGCCGGAGTTCAACGAGGCCCGGCGTGCCAACGCGGCGTACCTGAACGACGCCCTCGCGGACGCGCCCGTCGAGACGCCGGTCGAACCGGAGAATCGAACCTCCGTGTACCACCAGTACACGGTGCGTTCGGACCACCGCGATCTCTTGCAGTCGCACCTCGCCGACCACGACGTCTCTTCGGCGGTGTACTATCCGCTGCCGATCCACCAGCAACCCGCCTACGATCACGTCGACGTCGAGATGGCCGTCGCAGAACGAGAGGCCGACCGCGTCCTCTCGTTGCCGGTCCACCCCGGCTTGTCGACGGACGACCTCGACCAAATCGCCGCGGCGGTACACGCGTTTGCCGACTCTGGCCGCGTACCGGAGACCGCGAGCGGGAGGATGGAGTCGTGAGCCTCGACAACGGATCGAGCGGCCACACCAGCGACGGGCCGATGCGCGTCGGCGTCGTCGGTACCGGCAGTATGGGGCGCAACCACGCCCGCGTCTACAGCGAACTCGCCGGCGCGGAACTCGTCGGCGTCGCCGACATGGATACCGAGTCGGCCGAACGCGTCGCGAGCGAGTACGGCACCACCGCCTACGACACCGCCGGACTCCTCGAAGTCGCTGACGCCGTCAGCATCGCCGTCCCGACCTCTGCACACGCACCGGTGTTGGAGCAGTGTATCGACGCGGGCGTCCACGCCCTCGTCGAGAAGCCGTTCGTGGACGACCTCGGCGTCGGCCGCGACCTCGCCGCCCGTGCCGCCCGTGAAGGCGTCACCGTCCAGGTTGGCCACGTCGAACGGTTCAACCCGGCGGTGCGCACGCTGATGCGGATCCTTCCGGATCTGGACGTCATCGCGGTCGACGCCCGCCGTCTCGGCCCCCCGGTCGACCGGAAACTCGACGGCACGGTCGTCTCTGACCTGATGATCCACGACATCGACGTGGTCAACGCGGTCGTCGGCGCTCGCCCGGGGATGCTCGGTGCGACCGGCGCGGCCGACGGCGACTACGCCACCGCCCAGTGCGTCTACGAGGACGGTACGGTCGCTACGTTCACCGCCAGTCGGATCACCCGGCAGAAGGTGCGGCGACTAGAGATCACCGCCAGCGAGTGTCTCGTCGTCGTCGACTACCTCGCGCAGACGGTCGAGATACACCGCAGCGAGATGCCCGCCTACGTCGAGGCCGACGGGATGATGCGCCACCGCACGGAGAGCGTCATCGAACGGCCGTTCGTCGAAACCGGCGAACCCCTGAAGGCGGAACTCGCGGCGTTCGTCGAGGCCGCCCGGGAAGGGACCGAGCCCCTCGTCACCGCCGAAGACGGCCTCGCAGCCGTCCAGTTCGCCCGACAGATCGAGAGCATCATCGGGATGGAAGACACGCTCGCGGCGACTCGCGAGGTGGGTTCGTGAGCGAACGCGCCGAACTGGCTCCCGGCCTCTACGGCAACGAACAGCCAGAAGCGCTCCAACGCGAGGCGTTCCGCGACGGGGAGTACCCCGTCGCCGTCTACGGCCTCGGGAAGATGGGCCTCCCCATCGCCGCCGTGTTCGGCGAGACGACCGGCGCGGTCACCGGCGTCGACATCGACGAGACGGTCGTCGACACCATCAACGAGGGCGGCTGTCACGTCAAGAACGAACCTGGTCTCGCGGACCTCGTCGGCGACCTCGTCGCTGACGGCGCACTTCGCGCGACGACAGACGCGGTGCAGGCGGCCAGAGACGCCCGCATCCACGTCGTCATCGTCCCGACGCTCATCACCGAGGACGACGAACCCGACACCTCCGTCGTCACGAGCGTCGTCCGCAACATCGCGCGCGGCCTCTCGCCGGGCGATCTGGTCTGCATCGAGTCGACGCTCCCGCCGCGGACCTGCCGCGACGTGCTCGGACCGCTCCTCCGCTACGAGAGCGGCCTCGACTTCGACGACTTCGGACTAGCCTTCTGCCCCGAGCGCACATCCAGCGGACGCGCCCTCGCGGACGTCCGCGGGAGCCACCCGAAGGTCGTCGGCGGTATCAACGACGAGAGCACCCGCGCCGCGGCGCTAGTGTACGGCGAACTCGTCGACAACGAGGTCATCACCGTCTCGGACACGACCACCGCAGAGGCGGTCAAGGTGTTCGAGGGGTTGTACCGCGACGTCAACATCGCGCTGGCGAACGAACTCGCCCGGTTCACCGAGGAACTCGACATCGACGTGCGCGAGGCCATCGAGGTGGCGAACACCCAGCCGTACTGCGACATCCACACGCCCGGCCCCGGCGTCGGCGGCCACTGCATCCCGTACTACCCGTACTTCGTGCTCAACTGGCTGGAGACGCCCGCACCCCTCCTCGCGACCGCCCGCGAGGTCAACGACGCCACGCCCGACCACGTCGCCGGCATCGTCGCCGGCAAACTCGACGACCGTGGCCTCGACCTCTCGGGAGCGACAGTCGTCGTCCTCGGGTTGACCTACCGCGCAGGCGTCGCAGAGACGCGTGCGAGTCCGGCCATCGACATCTGTCGGTCGCTCGCCTCGCGCGGTGCGACGGTGTACGCCAGCGACCCACTCGTCGACGCCGAGGGCGTCCCCGCGACGTGGGTCCACCCCGACGAGGTGTCGAGCATCGACGCCGACGCGGTGGTGCTCGCGACCGCGCACGAGGAGTTCGACGCCATCGACTGGCGGGCGTTCCCCGAGGAGACGACCGTAATCGACACGCGCGACGTCCTCGACGCCAGCCGAATCGGCCGACCCGTCTACGTGGTCGGCAGAGGTGACTGATGGGTGACGACTTCACCACCGACGCGTACGAGGGCCTCCTCGATGCGGCCGCCGAGGCCGGCTACGAGTTCCTCACCGTCGCCGATTACCTCGCGGCCGACGCCGAGGACCGCCCCGACCGCTACCTGATCCTCCGCCACGACGTGGACCGGAAGGTGCAAAACGCCGTCAAGATGGCCCGCATCGAGGCCGACCGCGGCGTACGGGCGACGTACTACGTGCGCACGTCGACGTTCGATCCCGAGTTCGTGCGCCTGTTGGAGTCGCTCGGCCACGAGGTCGGCTACCACTACGAGGACTTCGTCCGTAGCGACGGTGATCTGGAGGCTGCACACGAGCGGTTCGCGCGCAACCTCTCGATGTTCCGCCGCTACTGCGAGGTGGACACGGTGTGTATGCACGGCAACCCCCTGTCTCCGCACGACAACCGCACGATGTGGACCGACGACGACGCGCCCGACTTCGACGAGTACGACCTGCTCGGCGAGGCGTACCTCTCGATGGACTTCGTCGACGTGACGTACTTCTCGGACACGGGGCGCACCTGGCTCGACGGCCCCCTCAAGATCAAAGACTACACCGTCGGCGCCAGCGAGAAAGCGGTCTCTGCGGCCCGGACCGCCGACCTCGCGGCTCTCCTCCGGTCGACTGCCTTCGACCGAGGCTGCCTGCTCGTCCACCCCGAGCGGTGGGCCGACTCGATGCCCGAACTGCTACTCGAACGAACGAAGGACCACGCGATTAACGCCGTGAAGCGCGGCTTGCGCCTGGTCCGCCCCCCCACGACAATCTCATGACAACGATCACTATCGGACTCGACGGTGCGAACTGGGACCTGATCGGCGATTGGCTCGCCGACGGCGACCTCCCCAACCTCCAGCGACTCATCGACGACGGCGTCGGTGGCGTCTCACAGAGTTGCCTGCCCCCGCTGACGGTCCCCAACTGGAAGTGCTACGCGACTGGCAAGAACCCCGGCAAACTCGGTGTGTACCGGTTCGACCGGATCGACACGCGAAACCGCAAACACGTCTTCCACGACGCGACCGACTTCAAAAGCGCGGAACTGTGGGACTACCTCAACGACGAGGGGATGACTGCTGGCGTCATCAACAAGCCGTCGACGTACCCGCCGAAGCAACTCGACGGCTTCATGGTCGCGGGCGGCCCCGACGCCTCCGAGACGGAGTACCGCTCGCTCAAGCGCGGCTTCGCGACGCCCCCTGAAGTGGAGGAGTTCCTTCGTGAGGAACTCGACTACCAGGTCCACCCGACGCCGATGATCTCGCCCAGCGAGAAGGGTCCCAAAGAGATCGAGGCCGTCCTCGATCTGGTCGACCTCCGCTTCACCGCCGCGAAGGCGCTGTTGGAGCGTGAGGACCCCGACTTCCTCCACCTCACGGTGTTCTACAGCATGGCGCTGCAGCACTACTTCTACGACGAGGAACCGGTGTACGAGGCGTGGCAGCGGATCGACCGCCACCTCGGCGACCTCCTCGATCAGGGCCACGACATCCTGATTATGTCCGACCACGGAACCTGCTACGTCGAGACAGTGTTCTACATCAACGTCTGGCTCCAGCAGCAGGGCTACCTCTCGGTCGAGAAGAACATCGACGGCGTCCTCCGCAAGGCGGGTATCACCCGCGAGCGCGCGCTCTCGGTCGCCAAACGCCTGAATATGGTCGAGACGCTCAGCCGCGTCGTCCCCGAGGGTATCCAGAAGATGGTCCCGTGGGACGAGGGCGTCAAGCGCGACCGCGTGCTCTCGATCCTCGACTGGGACGAGACGCGCGCCATCGCGAGCAACCAGGGGCCGATCTACCTCACGCTCGAACGCGACGACCCCGGCTACGAGGAACTGCGCACGGAACTCATCGAGAGCCTGGAGTCGCTTCGTCACCCCGACACCGGCGCACCCATCGTGAAGGCGGTGTACCGCGGCGAGGAGTACTACGACGGCCCGTACGTCGACAACGCGCCCGACCTGATCCTCGACCAGGGCGACAACGTCCACACGAGCGACGCTATCGGCCCGAGCGAGGCCATCAGCGACTCCGGCGTCTGGTTGGGCGGCAACATGCCCGACGGCGTGTTCCTGTTCTCCGGCCCCAGTTTCCGCTCGGAGGGACTGACGCAGGAGGCACGCATCGTCGACCTCGCGCCGACGCTGCTGCACACGATGGGCGCGGCCGTCCCCGAGGATATGGACGGCGAGGTGCTCGACGTGTTCGCACCCGACAGCGAGGCGGCGACGCGGACGGTCCGCACCCGTCGTGCACTCGACGACGACCGCACAGACGAGGAAGCCGACGACGCCGGGGTGGAAGACCGCCTCGCAGACCTCGGCTACCTGGAGTGAGCAAGATGCGCGTCCTCGTCGACGTGAGCCACCCGGCGCACGTCCACCTGTTCCGCAACGCGATCGGTGAGTTCGAGCGCCACGGCCACGAGGTCCGCGTCGCGAGTCGCGAGAAAGACGTGACGACCGACTTGCTCGACGCCTACGGCATCGAGCACACGCCGCTGTCGAGCAAGGGGAGCGGCGCTGTCGACGCCGCCCGCGAGTGGACGGGTCGCGGCGCGCGCCTCCTCCGACTCGCGGCGTCGTTCGACCCCGACGTGGTGCTCAGCAGGCTGAATCCCACAGCGGCGTACGTCTCGAAACTCGTCGACGCGCCGAACGTCATCTTCCACGACACCGAGCAGGCCGGCCTCCTCGACCGCGTCACGACGCCGTTCGCGGAGGTCGTCTGCACGCCTGCAGAGTTCGCTCGCGACGTGGGCGACAACCAACTCCGGTATGAGGGCTACCACGAACTCGCGTACCTCCACCCGGCCCGGTTCGACCCCGACCCCATTCGGCTGACCGACGCGGGCGTCGACCCCGACGAACCGTACACGGTCGTCCGCCTCGTCGAGTGGAGCGCTCACCACGACAGCGGCACGGCGGGGTTCTCGCCCGAGGGTATCCGCGAACTCGTCGACCGTCTATCCGAACACGGCGCGGTGTACATCACCAGCGAAGCGCCGCTACCGGACGACCTGGCGGCATACGCCGCGCCCGTCGCGGCCGACGCGATGCACGACCTGTTGGCGTTCGCGGACGGCTACGTCGGCGACTCCGGGACGATGGCGACGGAGGCGGCGCTGTTGGCGACCCCCTCCGTCCGCTACGACCCGTACGACTCCCAGATGGGCAACTTCGAGACGCTCGCGGAGTACGGCCTCGTCGAGTCACTGACCGATGAGCGTGCGGTGATCGAACGCGCGGTCGACCTCGCGGCCGACCCCGACGCCGGGTCGCGCTGGCGGAGTCGCCGTCGGAAACTGCTCGGTGAGAAGGTCGACGTCACCGCGTTTATGACCGAACTCGCCGCGGAGGTCGCCGGCGAATGAGCGACGCCCCACCCGGCAACGATGACCTCACCTGGCCGAACGGCCGGGAACCACCCGAACAGCGCCCGGTGCCCGATGGCTACGAGTTCAGTCTGCTGCTCACCCACGACATCGACCGGCCGTACAAGACGTATCAGTCGCTGTTCTACGCACTGACACAGCCACAGCGCCGTCGGTACCACCTCTCGACGTTGCTGCCAGGCCGTAACCCCTACTGGCGCTTCGAGGACCTAATGGAACTCGAGGCGGACCTGGGCGTCCGCTCGGCGTGTTACATCCTGCGCGAGCAGAACCTCTTTCGGGACCGCCCCGTGCGAGACTGGCTGTCGATGCGCGGCTGGCAACTGTACGCCGGGCGTTACGACCCGACCGACCCCGCGATCCGCGAGGCCATCGCCGCCCTCGACGACGGCGGGTGGGAGGTGGGCCTCCACGGGTCGTACGACTCCTTCGACGACCGCGGCCGTCTCCGCAGCGAGAAGGCGACCGTCGAGGACGTCCTCGGCCACTCCGTCTCAGGCGGCAGGCAGCACTACCTCAACCTCCGAACGCCCGACACCTGGGAACACCAACGGGCTATCGGCCTCCAGTACGACGCCAGCCTGGGGACGAGCGCGGAGTACGGCTTCCACCACGGGTACGGCATCCGCCGCCCGTTCGGCGACGAGTTCGTCGTGTTCCCGCTGACGATTATGGAGCAGTCCATCCCCGACCCCGACGAGGACTTCGACGCCGCGTGGGCGGTGTGTGAGTCGCTCTTACAAGAGGCGAAGGAGAACGGCGCAGTGATGTCCGTGCTGTGGCACCTCCGCCACTTCGCCCCCGAAGAGTTCCCCGGCCACGACCGCATCTACCGCCGCCTCATCGAGCGAGCGCTCGAACTCGGTGCGTGGGTCGGGTCGCCCGGCCACTTCTACGAGGAACTGTCGCTCGACGACCCCTCGTGGTGGCGCTCGGCCGAGTCGAACGGGACGCTCGACGCGCCGAGTCACTGACGCCGCTCGGGTCAATCTACGGTTTCGGTCGGTCTGTTCGTTGCACTTCCTTGCCGGTACTGCCGAGAGACGTACCAGATGGCGAGCGTACCGACCACGGTCGGGAGCAACCACCGCGCGACGGTCGGCAGAAACGTCGCGTTCACGACCGTGAACGCCGAGATGGTGGCGATGTACGCGCCGCCCATCCGCCGGATGTGCTCGAAGAACCACGCCCGTGGGTCGAGGTCGGACGCTCGGAACGCCACGACGTCCGCTCGGGCGAACACGAGCGCGATGACGCCGAACACCACCAGGACGGTCCCGAAGGTGACGCCGGTGAGGAGGAACCACGCGCCCGCTCCGAGCATCCCCACGGCGGACGCGACGAACGCCGCGAGACCGACCCAGTCCGCGGTCCCGGGGGTGTCGATGGCTCGTTTTCGCGACAAGACGCGGTAGCCCGAGAACGCGAAGTAGAAACTGAACACCGCGATCAGACCGAGGACGATCCGACCGACGCTCTGCTCGATGGTGAGGAGGCCGAGCGCCGTCGTGGAGACGACCGCCATCGCGTACACGTAGACTCGACCGAACCGTCGGTGGCGACGCCCGCCCTTGGTGGTCAGCGCCGCGCCGGCGCCGGCGCCCAACGCGAGAAAGCCAGCGACGATGTGGACGCCCAGGACGCCGTCCTCGATGAGTGACATACCCTCCGCGACACGGCGACCGAGATAACCGTTCGCCTTCCGACCTGCGGCAGTCGATCAGTCGCCGCCGGGCGTCCACCCGCGCAGGAACGCGGCAGCGACGCCGCCGACGCCCAGCGAGGTGAGGAGGCCGAGCGTCCTGACGACGAGGACGGCTGCGGCGGCGTTCGCGGTCGGCACGCCCGCCACGACGGTCAACGCCCCCGCCAAGAGCACGTCGTACGCGCCGAGGCTGCCCGGAATCGGCACGACGCTCGCCGCCTGCGGAAACGGGACGAGCGCGACGAGTGCGATCAGTACCACGGTCTCGCCCGTTCCGGCCAGTGCGACCCACAGCGCTCCGGCGGTCAGGAGTTGTTCGAGGACGCCGCCGACGGCGATCAGTCCGACCAGGCCTGGTGCCTCTCGGAAGTACAGCGCACGCTCCCAAAAGCGCGACACCGCACGCTCGACGACCGCCCGACCGTGTGGCTCCTCGCGGTAGAGACTGGAGACGACGCCGACGACGGGCGTCGCGACCGCGACGAGTCCCGTGTTCAGCGGGTCGCGCCCGACGACGACGACCGCGCCGACGAGTCCCAACGCGGCGACTGCACCGCCGACTGTCACGAGAACGAACGTGGGCGACTGCCCACCCACGAGGAGGACGCCGACGAGGAGGGTTGAGACGAGCAGTTGTGCGCCCGACTTCACGTACTTGGCGACGCCGCGGACGCCCAACGCCTCGCTGTAGTCGGTGCCGGTCTCGACGCTGAAGAAGCGCGCCATAATCGGCTCGGAACTCACCGGCCCCGCCGGACTGAACACGTCGAAGAAGTCACCCGCCAGCGCGAACTCGACGCTGCGGCGTGGGGAGAGCCCCCCGTTCAGCGGCTTGATCGACGCCCACACGCCGACGCCGTCGACGACCGCCTCACAGACGACGAGGACCGCGACGACTGCCACCGCCCACAGCGCCACGCCCGTCGCGCGGTCGAACACCTGCTGTGGACCGACGTACAGGAGGTACGCCGCGAGCGCCCCGACTCCGAGTACCGCGCCAACGGCGAACCGAACGGACCGTCGCACACCCCGATTCGTCGGCCACGTGCGAATAACACCTCCGATGCGTATCGAACCCCCGTCGATCCGGCGGATCTCAGCCCCTACGACGCTGTCTACTCCCGCTACGCCACTCTCCCGCCGACGCCCGAATCGGTCGACTCGCGGTCGGAGTCGAGGGGTAGCGGCCCTATAACAATCCGCTCGTCAGGTCCCTCTCTCAGCACATGGAGATCCGACGGCTGTCTCTCGACGAGTGGAGCGACGCGCTACCTGCGACCGGCTTCGAGGTGTTTCACACGCCCGAGGCCCTCGACGCGCTCGATGCTCACGCCCGAGGGGACCTTCGACTGTACGGCGCGTTCAAAGGCGAGCGACCGGTCGGCCTCGCGCCGGTGTTCGTCCGCGAACAGGCGCTGGGAACCGCGGTGATGTCGCCCCCGCCGGGGTTCGGCGTCCCGCGACTCGGCCCCCTCGTGATGCCCGCCAGCCCCAAGCAACGCAAACGCGAGCAGGTCAACGGGACGTTCACCGAGCAACTGCTCGACGAACTCGGCGTCGGCGGGTCGACGACGCTGTTCCGGATGGTGTGTCCGACTAGCTACCCCGACCCCCGGCCGTTTGGCTGGTCGGAACTGTCGATGGAGCCGTCGTTCACCTACCACCTCGCCGTCGACGAGGACCCCGACGTCCTCCTCTCGTCGTTCTCGAAGAGTCTCCGTCGCGAGATTCGCGACGCCGAAGACGCAGGCATCACCGTCGAAGTCGGCGGTCGACCGGAGATCCGCGAGATATACGAACAGGCACGCACCCGCTACGAGGAGCAAGACCGCCCGTTCACGATGACGTGGCCGTACGTCCGCGACCTGACGGACGCGCTCTCGACGGTCGACCGCTGTCGCCCGTACGTCGTTCGCGACGACGACGGCGAGTTCGTCAGCGGCATCATCGCGCTGTACTCCAACGACGCCGCCTACTTCTGGCTCGGCGGCGCAATCGCGACGCTGGACGGCACGACCGTCAACAGCTACCTCCACTGGCAGATCATCAAAGACATCGCCGCGGGCGAACCGCTCGAGTCGGTTCACACCTACGACCTGATGGGCGCGAACACCGAGCGCCTCTGTCAGTACAAGAGTAAGTTCGGCGCGGAGTTGGTCACCTACTACACGGTCGAGTCGGCTGGCACCGGGATGCGTGCGGCGAAGAAAGCCTACCGGCTGATGAGTCGGTGACGCCGATGCAGGCAGTGACAGACGAGCGACCGGCGACGATACGCGTGTTGAACCTCGTTCCCAGCGAGCGCTCGCGCTTCTTCCGACAGCAACGGGCGACGCTCGCTAATCTTGGGGTCGAGGAGACGACGATGGCGGTGCCCGGACACCACGGCTACGACGACGGATCGACTGAGAGCAGGAGCGTGACCGACTACGCTCGATTCCTCCCACAGGTCGTCCGGCAGTCGTTCGGCGAGTACGATCTTGTCCACGCCAACTACGGGTTGACCGCACCCCACGCGCTGGCGCAACTGCGCCTCCCAGTCGTCCTCTCACTGTGGGGGACGGATCTGATGGGCCAGTATGGCTGGCTCACGAAAGCGTGCGCCCGTCACGCCGACGCGGTTATCGTGATGTCGGAGCGGATGGCCGAGGAACTCGACCAGCCGTGTTATGTCATCCCGCACGGCGTCGATTTGGATGTGTTCAAACCGATGCCGACCGACGAGGCTCGTGCCGAACTCGGCTGGGCGGAGGGTGTCCACCACGTCCTGTTCCCGTACCCGCCGGGTCGCGGCGTGAAAGACTACCCCCGCGCACAGCGCGTGGTCGACCGCGTTCGCGACTTGATTGACGGTCCCGTCGAACTCCACACTGTGACAGGTGAACCGCACGAGCGGATGCCGCTGTACTACAACGCGGCGGACGTCCTCCTGCTCACTTCCCAACGGGAAGGGTCACCGAACGCGGTGAAGGAAGCGCTCGCGTGCAACCTGCCGGTCGTCTCGACGGACGTCGGCGACGTGCCCGAACGACTCGCGGGTGTCTCGCTGTCGCGCGTCGCCACGACCGACGACGACCTGGTTGACGGCGTCGCCACGGCGCTAGAGGCAGGTGAGCGCTCTGACGGCCGTGCGGCCGCCGAACGCGTCGGCGCGGAGGCGACCGGTCGTCGCTACCGCGAGGTGTACGAGGAGGTGCTTCGATGATCAACGGCTACCGATTCTTCCACGGGGGTAGGACATCGTGAACGACCAATCTCACCCCAGAGTCGACGGATATACGCTGTATAACAATCCCCGAACCGGGACGACACAGGGCAATTGGTGAGAAGTGTCCATGGGATCATTACAACGCCGCGCGGTCGGAGTCGGACTCCTCGCCGGCTTCATTGGGCTGCTCGTTGCGGTGTGGACGGCACACGGTGCACCGGCGACGGGGTACGAACTTGACATCTACGCGGCGACGCCGCAGGCGACGTGGATCGGACTCGGTCTCGCGGCGGTACTCGGCCTCGTCGTGGCCGTCGGGACCGACCGGAACGGTCGGTTCCACCACGCCGCGTTACTCCTCCTCGGATCGAGCGGCGTCGTCCTGACGGGGATGCCCGTAATACGGGGCTACCGCTACTACGGAGCAGGTGACGCGCTGACGCACCTCGGGTGGGCACGCGAGATCGCCGCCGGCGTCTTCTCGCCGACAGACCTCCTCTACCCCGGCATCCACAGCATCTCGGTCGTCATCTCCGCGGTGAGCGGTGTTCCGCTCACGCTCGCGATGGAGTACACCGTCTCGCTGGCCTTCCCGTTGGTGTTCCTCCTGACCGTCCCGCTATTGGTCAGACTAGTCACCGGCGCACGTCTCGCGTACCCACTGGGCCTCGCGGCGGCGTTGCTGTTCGTCCCGGTCAACAATATCAGCGTCCACCCCGCGGCACACCCAACGAGTCAGGCGATCTTGTTCGCACCAGTCGCCGTCTTGTTGGCGCTCAGTTACGTATTCGCGCCCTCACTGGACAAGGTCGCCTCGACGACCAGTGCGGACGCGCCAACGTCGCCGACCGTCACCGATGGTGGTCGCTCGCGCGTCTCTGGCGTCGGTGCGCTCCTCGTCGTGGTGTCTGCGGCGGTCGTGCTCATCCACCCGCAGCAGGCGCTCAACATCGCGCTCGTCTTCTTGGCGATCACCGTCCTGCAGTTGATCTACCGGGCTCGCGCGGCTGACAAACCCATCGCCAGCCACCGATGGCTCGGCGTCCAGACGGGGATCATCGCAGCGCTGTTCCTCCTGTGGACGCCCCGGTTTGACCGTGCGGTCGGGACCATCTCGTTCACCTTCGGCAGCCTCTTCGGCGGCGAGACGTCGGCGGGGACCGAGGTCACGTCGGCGGCGACCTCGCTGTCGGGCGTCGGGGGGAGCATCCCGATCCTGTTCGTGAAACTGTTCATCGCCGGCACGGTGCTGTCGCTGGTGGCGGGCATCGTCATCGCCTCCGGTTTCACCGGTCGACTCCGCGACTCGTGGACGGACGCGTCGGTTCGCTACCTCACCATCGCGTTGGTCCCGCTGGCCGGCGTGTTCGGCGTCGTGTTCGTCATCGGTGCCGGCGATATGTACTTCCGCTACCAGGGATTGATGATGGTGTTCATCACTGTCCTCGGCGCGGCCGGACTCGCGATCATCGCCGACGCAACCCCAACCCGACTACCCGACGGGTCGCTGAAAGTGGGGGTACTCGTGTTGTTGCTGGTGCTCGCGCCGGTTGCCGCCATCGGCTACCACGCCTCGCCGTACATGTACCAGCCGACAGGCCACGTCCCCAGCACGCAGTTGGACGGGTACAGCGCCTCCTTCGAGCACCGGCAGGCAGAGGTGCCGTTCACCGGCCTGCGCGGCGGGCCACAGCGCTACGTCGATTACTACTACGGCACACAGTACGCCCGCTTCACGCTCGACTTCCCCGGGTACGAGCGAGGTGTGACCGGTGAGACGTTCGTCGGCGCAGAGTACGACAGCGAGTTCGACGAGACGCGGTATCTCGCGATCACCGGGGCGTCATACGACCGCGAGGTGACGCTGTACGACGGCTTCCGCTACACTCAGGAGGGGTTCGACAAACTCGAGACTACGTCGACGGTGAACCGTATCCGGTCGAACGACGGGTTCGACCTGTACCTCATCCGCTTTGACCCGGAGACGACGGAGGAATAACCCGTGGCACAATCGCTCGCAAAGCGGATCAGTAGCGGCGTCAAGGCGACGTTCGCGGCCAATATGTTCGATATGTTGGCGAACGCCGCCCTCATCGTCCTGTTGACACGGGTGCTGCTCACGCCCGAGGAGTACGGTACGCTCAATTTCGCTCTGGCGGCGCTCAGCGTCCTTGCCATTCTCGCGACGCTCGGCGTGCCCAAATCTGCCGGGCGCTACATCAACGAGTTCTCTGGGTCGAATCCCGGCCTTGTCCCCATCGTCGTCCGTCGCTCGCTGACGTTTATGATCGCGCTGTCCGTCGTCGTCGGGGGCGCGATTCTCGTCTTCGGCGAACCGGTCGCTCGACTCATCGGCCAGGAGACGCTCATCCCGTTCCTCGCAATCGGCGTGTTCTACATCGCTGCGATGGCGATGACGCAGTACAGCCGCGAGCTCCTCCGTGCGTTCAACCGTATCGAGTGGAGCGGGGTCGTCCGCGTCGTGATGGGCGTCGCTCGGGTCGTGTTTGTCGTCGGGTTCGTCGCCATCGGCTTTGGCGTCGTCGGCGCACTTGCCGGCTACGTCGTCGGCTACGTCGTTGCCGCCCTCGTCGGCGGCGTGTTGCTCTACTGGCGACTCTACTCGAAACTCGAGGAGGATCCCGACCCAGATCCCAACATCTCGCGTCGGATCCTCGGCTATTCGATCCCACTTACGGCCACACGCGGCGCGAACGTCCTCGACAAGAAGGTGGACGTGCTCATTGTCGGCGCATTGCTCGATATGACCGCCGTCGGGTTCTACACCATCGCCAAGCAGGTGTCGGATTTCGTGTCGATGCCCGCCTCTTCGTTCGGCTTCACCATCTCGCCGGCGCTGGGCGAACAGCAAGCCAGCGGCGAGACCGACCGGGCTGCGCGGATGTACGAGCGCTCGCTGACCTACGTGCTACTTGCGTACGTGCCAGCAGTCACGGGACTGGCGCTGGTCGCTCGCCCGATGATCGAGTACATCTTCGGTGCGGCGTACCTCGGCGCAGTGCCCGTCGTGCAGGTGTACGGCGGGTTCATCCTCGTCAACGCAGTGAACAAGGTGACTAGCGATGGTCTCGACTATCTCGGACGTGCCCGGTCGCGCGCAGTGATTAAGACAGCGATGGCCATCGCGAACGTCATCCTCAACCTCCTGCTCATCCCCATCTTCGGTGTGACTGGAGCAGCGCTCGCGACGGTCATCACCTACACTGTCTACACGCTGGCGAACGTCTACTTCATCAACCAGGAACTGTCCATCGTGCTGTCGCGGGTCGTCCGCGCACTCGGTGTCGTCTGTCTCGTCACCGTCGGGATGGCCGTCGCGGTGGCGCTCGCGCTCCCGTATGTTTCCGGACTGCTGACGCTGTTCGGTGCAATCATACTCGGGATACTGGTGTGGGGAATGCTGTCAGTCGTTGGTGGCGTCCTTAATCCGCGAGAGGTAGCGAAGTTCCTCGGATGAGCACCGTCGCAATCGCTGACGCGACCAGTATTCGGAGTACCTGTTCGACCGTAGTGAGGGTGATTTTACCCCACGAGAACAAGGTCGCGAACCGCGAAACGTAACATCCCAACGTGGTCGAGAATCCTCGCCCTTTAGGATGGGGAGGATGTCAATACAGGAACCGTATAACAAATGACAGACTCGAGGACCTCGTTATTATGAGTACAGGATATACTGCCGTCACCGACACCGCTGACATCGACCACGACATCGCCGGCCAGACAGTACTTGTCACCGGCGGTGCGGGATTCATCGGGAGCCACATCGCTCGCGCACTCGTCGACGACAACGAGGTTCGCATCCTTGATGATCTCTCGACGGGGGAAGAAAGGAAGGTCCCCACAGGCGCAGGCCTGTACGCTGGTGACCTCCTCGACACGGAGCTGCTCAAGGAGGCGATGGACGAAGTCGACCTCGTTTTCCACCAGGCCGGACTGGTGAGCGTGCCCGCGTCGGTCGAACAGCCTGCAGAGAGCAACCGGATCAACGTCGCAGGGACGCTCGCGGTGTTCGACGCCGCCCGTGAGGTCGATGCCCGAGTGGTGTTGGCCTCCAGCGTCGCAATCTTCGGCAGCCCCGAGACTATCCCTATCGACGAGACACACCCGACCGAACCCACGTCGCCATACGCGACGGACAAACTCGCCATCGACCACTACGCACGCGTCTACAACCGCCTATACGACCTGGAGACGGTCGCGCTGCGGTACTTCAATGTATACGGCCCCGGACAGTCGGGAGGTGACTACGCGGGCGTCATCAAGACGTTTATGGACCAAGCGGCCGCGAACGACCCGCTCACTGTCGAAGGAGACGGCTCGCAAACCCGGGATTTCATTCACGTCGCCGACGTCGTCCGCGCCAATCTCGCGGCGGCGACGACCGACCACTCTGGCGAGGCGTTCAACATTGGTACCGGCGAGAGCGTCACTATCCGCGAACTCGCCGACACAATCGTAGAGGTGTCTGGCTCCACCGGCGGTGTGGTCCATATTGACCCACGACCGGCCGATATCGACCGCAGTCAGTGTGACACCACGAAGTCGCGCGAGCAATTGGGATTCGAGGCGAGCATCGACCTCGAAACCGGGCTCGCAGACCTGTTCGACGCCGAGCACTGACCGACGGTCAAATGCCGCACGGTAGGTGCTATCCCCCCGCGTTGTGCCCTGAACGTGTCATTTTGAGGACTTTATCTGCGCACAGTTTCTTGTATCTGTAGCGTGCGCCTTCGAGAAATGCCCTCCACCACGCCCTCATACTCTACACGTGCGCTCGCTGTCGAGGTGAGGGGTTACGACGCCGCGTCGATTCGCTCGCTGTTCCCTGACCGCACTCGCGACCTCCTCTCCGTGCAGACGACGGGATCGGAGTCGGATGCGGTCGCCCGTCTCGCCGGCGGTGACGTGGACTGTCTCGTATGCGTTCACGATCCTCCGATGACCGACGCAACCGCCGTGATCCGACGACTACGTGCCGCTGTCCCCGATGGCGCTGTGTTCGCTGCGTGTCGTTCCGCGGACGCGGATGCGCCACTCGACGCCGGTGCGACCGAGATTCTTCCCATCGTTGACGGAGCGGTTCGACATCGACTCGCTGTGAGTCGGCTCGACGCACACGTTGACTATACTGAGGAAAATGCCGCCGCTCTCTCCCAGCGAGCGCCTTCAGTCGCGGACAACACCAAAGTCGGGCCAACAGCCCCTGATAGCGACACAGACGACCCCTCCGAACGGGAACTCGTCGCCGCCCGCGACGACCTCCGACGGACGCTCGACCGCGTCAGCGACGGCTTCTTCGCCATCACCACCAACTGGGAGGTGACGTACACGAACCAGTTTGGTGAACAGACCCTTCGGGACCTGATGCACATCGACGACGAGGCCTCCTCACTCATCGGGGAGACACTCATCGACCACGCACCTGAAGCACTCGAATCGGCGTTCTACGAGGAGTTCACAGAGGCGATGGAGACGCAAGAGACCGTCTCACTCGAGGAACACTACGAGCCTATCGGCCGGGACTTCTCCGTGGCCGCCTACCCGAGCGAAAGTGGGCTCTCGGTGTACTTCAGGGACATTACCGAGCGGAAGGAACGCGAACGGGAACTGGTTTTGAAGACGCGTGCTATCGACACCGCTCCCATTGGCATCACGATCACCGACCCGAATAAAGACGGAAACCCCATCGTGTACGCCAACAACAAGTTCGAGGAAATAACAGGCTACCATTCACAGCGCGTTATCGGTCGTAACTGTCGGTTCCTACAGGGCGAAGACACCGACGAGGCGGCGATCGATCGACTCCGAACCGCCGTCGAACACGAGGGGTCGACCGAGGTGGAACTCCGAAACTACCGCGCCGACGGGAGGGTGTTCTGGAACGAGGTGGTCCTCGCCCCAATCTTCGATGCGGACGGGGACGTGGTCAACTTCACCGGGTTCCAGCGCGACGTGACGAAGCGTAAACGACGCGAGCAGACGCTGAACACGCTCGTCGAGACGACGCGCGACTTCCAACAGGCTAGAGACCTCAACGAGTTGCTGGAGTCGCTGGTTAGATCCGTCCAGCGCGTGTTTGGCCACGACCTGAGCATCATCAGACTCCACGACCCCGAGACCGGGCGACTTGTCCCCGCCTACGAATCAGGCCTGCTCGAGCTGACGGCCGACCCGTACCCGCCGGTCGACGACGCTGTCGGTCCCTCCGGGCGTGCCTTCCAGACCGGCGAACCAGTGATTGTCGACAACCTCGGCTCGATCAATGACCGCGACTACGGCCCGGCCAACTCCGGGATGATCCTCCCGCTCGGAGACCACGGAACGCTTGGTGTTGGTTCTTCAGAGGTTGATGCCTTCGACAGCGAAGACGCCGCCCTCGTCAAACTCCTCGCACGAGCGGCCACGAGCGCGTTCGACCGCATCGACCAGCAAAGCGAGATGCGGCGGCTCAAACGCATCGTCGATCACGTCGACGAGAAGGCGTTCTTGCTTGACGAAGCTGGGCGATTCACGTTTGTCACCGGCGAGATGGAAGCGAGCGTCCAAAGCGGATCGACGCTCACCGATGGCGTGGCGCTCTCGTCGGTCGTCGCGAACGTCGACGACGACCGGGTCGAGGCAGTCCTCGCGGACCTCCGAACTGCACCTCCCGGTACGAGCCACACTGTCGAGACGTGGATCCAAGACGCAGAGAGTGATCTCACACCCGTCGAGGTCGAGGTGTCAAGTGTCGACGAATCACGCCAGACGGGCGTCGTCGCCGGCAGACTCACAGACATCACAAAACTCGCGGAGACGCGAACCGACCTGCGACACGAGCGCGACCGCTTCCGCGAACTGTTCGAGAACCTCCCTGACCCCATCGCAGATATCCGATTCGTCGACGGCGACCCCATCGTCGAGTACGCGAACCCAGCGTTCGAGTCCGTCTTCGGCCTCAGCACAGACGAGGTCCACGGTGCGAGCATCAACGATCTGATCGTTCCGCGCGAGTTGCTCGAGGCCGCACACGAGTTCGACGAGGCCGTCCGTGTCGGGGCACAGTTCGGCGCGGAGGTTCAGCGGTCGACCGAACAGGGACGCCTCGACTTCCTGCTTAGGGGTATCCCATACACGCACGATGAGACCGAGTGCGCGTTCGCAGTGTACACTGACATCACCGAACAGCGTGAGCGCGAGCGGTACCTCCAGATCCTCAACCGCGTCCTCCGGCACAACCTCCGAAACGACCTCAACGTCGTGATGGGCATCGGCGAACACATTGCGGAGTCTATCGACGACGCCGACCTCGGGTCAAGCGCGCGCGTCCTCACCGAGAAGGCGCGGAAGGCAACGACGCTCAGCGAGAAGGCCAAGCGGATCGAACAAGTGCTCGGCACGCGCGGCCGTAAGATGGAACAAGTCAATCTCTCGCGGTCGCTCGCGCGGGTGATCGAAGCCCAGCGCTCACGGTTCCCCGACGCCGAGATAACCGCCGATGTTCCACACGAGGTGTACGTCCAGCGGAACCAGGACGTCGATGTACGCAGGGCGTTCGTCGAACTCGTCGAGAATGCCATCGAACACAATGCCAGGTCGGACGCTCGTCTCCACGTCGACGTGATAGGTCACGACGACGGCGGGGACACCACTTGCGTTCGGTTCACTGACAACGGTCCTGGCATCCCGGCATCGGAGTGGTCCGTCATCACCGGTGGTCAGGAGATATCTCAACTCACGCACGCCAGCGGGCTGGGCTTGTGGCTCACCCGATGGCTCGCCGAAGCACACGACGGCCGCCTCCTCCGCGAACAGACCGACGGTCCCGGGTCGATGGTCGTCCTCGAACTGCAGACCGCTACTAGGTAGACTGGCTGGTCATTCCTGTTTCTCGCGCGTGAGGGGTGTACGCCGTCTACTACAACGCTTCTCAGCATACAATAGGTGACTCAGGCACCTGATGTACCGTAGGTGAGATAGCTAAAATGGGTAGTTCTGTTGTCGATCCCCCGGACGTGATCGGCGGCGATATCGAGGCTCTGTTCGACTCAGGGTGCGGGCTTCGATCCGAACTCGAGGTACGCGATGTCCGGGTGGTCGGCGTACGCCTTCGTCCACGGTTCGCCGCGGACGTAGGCGTCGCGGATTGCTTGCCAGTCGGCGTGGCGGCGCAAGACCCGAACGGTCACCGAGTCGAGTCCGATGAGTTTCGCCATCGAGAGGCGGTTGCGACCGTCGGAGAAGATGAGTTCTCCACGTCGGTCGATGTGGATCGCGATCTCATCTTTTAGGCGCTCGGTTAAGAGGTGAGACCGGCGACCGAACTGGATGAGGTTGTCGCCGCCGTCAGCGAGGAGTTCGGCCTGACTGCGGTACCCTTCCGTCTGGAGGCGCTCATAGAGGCGTTCGAGTCGATCACAGCGGTCCTGGAACTCCGTTTCCGTCCGGCAGCCCCACCGAACCTTTCCGCTCTCTAGCTCGCCGACGATTCGTGCGTAGAACGCCGTCTCTTCCCACGGAACACCATCTTGGAAGTGTGCCTCGTACGCCTGGTACACGTCGGACTCTCCGAACGTGAACCACTCTCCTTCCCACTCGCCACCGACGACTTTGCCCGCCTCGACGTACTTCGAGACACCGAGTTCGACTCCGCGGCCGACCTCGCTCGGGTCGATCTGGATGAGGCGATACGGTTCGGGAGGCGCCGCGTAGCGTATGCTGTTCGCGAGCGTTCGGAGTCGCACACGCGTCCGCGCGTATCGGTCGCGTGCAGTCACCAGGAACGGCTCTAGCGTCGGCGACCGCTCTAGTAGCGACCGCCCAGCCTCCCGGATCGTGGTGTCTATCGGTTTCACCGTGTTTAGGCTCACTGTCGTCTCTCGTGTTGGTTACTCCGTCTGCTGTTGGATCGCTTCGGCGCTGATTCCGCTCGTCTCGCGCTCGGCGTCCGCACGCGCGGCCTGCCGAATCTCCTCCATTAACCGGATCATCCAGCGTGACTCCGACAGCGGGACGGGCATCTTCGAGGCGTCGCCGGCCTCGAGAGCGATAGACTCCGCGTGGTTCTGGTAGTAGTGGGCGTTGAGCAGCCGTTGGGTGTCCCAGTCGTCGGAGTTGCTGCGCTTCAACACCGCACGCATATTCTGGATCGTGCCCGTGATGCGGTCGATGACGTTGTCGACGTTGTTGAGCGCGCGGCCCTTTCCGCCTGCTTTGTAATTGCGGTCGTGTTCGACGAGCGTCTGGGAGATGAGGTCTGCCGTGAGCGACTTCTCAGTCCCGTGGATGATCAGTTGGCGGACCGGACGGGTACCACCGAGCATCGTCGTCCGGCACAACACGTCGTCGTCGGTGACATACTGGATCATCGCACCGTCGTACGTGAAGTCGTAGTCGTACTCACCGCGCAAGACTGTCGTCGCCTGGATATCCTCTTCAGAGCGGGGGTAGCCACCTGCGCGCAGCGTCATATACAAGGGGTGAGGGAGGCCCTCCTCGAACTCACCGCCGTCAAGTTCGAAGTTCCACGGGCCGCGGTTCGGATCGTCCGGGTTCGAACAGCCTGTGTAAATAACTTCGACACCCTTGATCTCGCCGCACTCGCCTGCTTCCATCGCTTTTCGTGCGCGGCGCACGACGGGGTCGAAGTTGTGGTTGTGCTTCTCGGAGACGATCACGTCGTGTTCGGCAGCATACGCCGCCAGTTCCTCGAACTCTTCGTACGTCTCGGTGATCGGTTTCTCGATCTGGACGGGGACGCCAGCGTCGATGACCGTCTTCGCGACGGCGACGTGGGTCTGGACCGGTGTGCAGACGTGGGCCCAGTCCAGGTCCTCCTTCTCGAGCATCTCCTCGAGGTCGGTGTACGCTTTGATGTTGTACCGTTCGGCCTTGCTCGTCGCGATATCCTCGTCGAGGTCACAGATTGCGACCAGTTCGACGCGTGGATTGCGTGACAGTCCCGACAAGTGGACTTCGGAGACCGTTCCGCCACCGATGACGGCAGTTCGTAGAGTCATCGGTCCCTACCACCGCCTATCGACCTATTGTTATAGAGCGAATACCGGACGCAGCCCCCGTCAAGGACTCACACGCGACAACTGAATATCTGCTCGCTGACTGCCCCGTACACTGTTCCTACCTGAATCAAGGAGAGATTCCCGTCCTTTAGGACGGGCGTGAATCCGGCACTCCACGACACAAGCCACTCTCAACGCTTACTCCGGGATATCCTCCCTGACTTTCTTCTCACCTTCGAGGAGCAACCCTTCCACTTCAATCCAGCAAGCGTCTGTGACCTGTGATAACCGTCTCGTCGGTTGATGTAGAGGCGCTCGGTCGTGCCTGTGGCGTCCCGCCGAGTGCTGACCGTTGAAGTGGGCTCCCGTTCGCTTAGTCCCGAGTTCGCGACCTTCCCAGCGTACCTATTCAGCACTCGGTAGCGCGGACCCTCGGTCCTCAAGCGCGGGCGAAGCGAGCGGTAGGTCGGAGAGGAAGCGCGTTCGTACACGCTTAATAGCGCTCGCGACGCATCCGATGCTACTGTCGCCCTCGCACAAGCCGAGGACGAGAAGAGCCACCAGTAAACTGGCTCGTGTGGTGCGAGAGTATCGCATCCTGGACTCGGGAACGACGACCGCGAACGGTTCAATTCCGTCCCCGTCTTGGGGTAGAGCGTGAGAACACCGGGAATTAAATCGGCGGGACAATCCCGGCCTCGGTCGGAGTGGGAGGCGTATCAAATCGCGCCCACGCTGAGGCAAGGACGGTAAGAGAAAGCCGGGCCGCGCCTATGCACGGGGTCGCGGGGCACAATGTCGGTTCGGCAAAGCCCCGCCCTCAAGGAGTGACCGACCGTCGCAAGGCGGGAGGAAGCGAGTAGGGCGGGGTAGTTTAATTCACGTCCACCCAGAGGTACAGGTGGTGATCAGCGGTGTTCTCACTGGGCGACTCGGGTGCCTCGCCTTGGTAGACGAACACGCTCATCCGGAGGTCCTCGCCGATGAGGTTTGGTTGCACCGTTACGTCCTGCTGTGCCTGCTGTCCGTCAGAGACGGAGACGCCGAAGCGAGACAGTTCACTCCGCTCCAACACAACCAACGACTCGCCCGACTCCTGCACACGCACCCGGTCGAGGACGACGACCACCTCGTAGTCTGCTGCAGTGCCCAGTCGGTTGTCAATGGTGACGACGAAGTCGGTCGCGGTTCCGGCGGCAACCTGGTCCGGGAAGTTCCCGGCGACGAGTCCGTCGGGCCCCTGCGTGAGGAGTGCGACTTCGGTGTACGATTCGCCGTCGTTCGGTGCCGCGAAGCCAAGTGCCAGTCCGCTCACGGCGGCGAGTGCGACGACGAACACGAGGACACCGAGTGCGCGGTCGAGTGCGGGTCTGTCGCTGCTGGGGAGCCACGCGGATTTGACTTCCCGGAACCAACGGTCGACGGGGATGTCGTATCTGCTGTCGTCGGGAGTTCTGATGCGGCGGACGGCTCCGGCGATGGTGACGAGGATCACGAACGCACTCAACGCCAAGACGACCGGGATCGTCGTGAACGGGACGCCTGCGACCGCAAGCACGATGACGAACAGCGGGAGCACCGCAATGCTGGTCGGAACAGAAAGGGTACACCGCTCGAACCAGCCGAGGCCGTCCGCCAAGGGCAATCGCCACGCGGGCGGTCGCCCAGGCTGGACTGGGCGGTCGTCAGGGAACAGCACGGAAAGCAGCGCGTACCCCGGCAAGAATCCGACTAACGGCGCGGCAAGCAAGACGCGAAGGGGTCCACCGACGCCGCCCAACGCGATCAGTCCGCCAGCGATGATCGTGTAGCCTGCGACGAGGGGCGCGTCACCAGGTAGTCGGTCGAGGACAGAGCCGGGTCCGCGGCCAATAGCACCGCTCATCGACGATCACTCCGAGTGCTCCGATAGCCAACGACGGCAGCAGTCATAAGCGCGAATATCCACCTTTCGGGTATTGTTATGCCCAGTTTACCAGTCGCCGCGAGTGCTCTCACACTCATTTGGAGTAGTCTCTCTCCTGCTGTTACCGCCGCGAGAGTACCTTTCGAGTTCCAGCACGGAGGAAACCGGTCCCTGGAGCACCGTCTGCGACCCACAACGCGAGCGCCGTGAGGAGCAACACCCCGTCGGCGATCAGATAGAGGGTTCCCTGTGTCGTCGCGGCGAACTCGATGAGCGCCACGAACAGTTCGGAGATGTGGTCGAACGGGTTCTCCGTCGAGGAGTCGCCCGCTGAGATCACCGGCCACAGCAGAAAGCTCACGCGCAGGTCGCCCTTGACGAACAGCGGGTACGCGACGTCGCCCGCGAGGTGAGAAAAGAGGCCGATTGCGACCGCCGAGGCGAATCCCCGAACGTCGACTCGTCGCTCGACGGCCACTGCGACGATGCTCACCGCGAGCGCCGTGAACACCGAGTGGCCTAGCGACCGACCCGACGGCAACACGTCGAACCACCACGCGAGGGGTTTGTCGATCATGTCGGGTGCAAGCGCCGCGGTGACGACGACCGCTGCGGTGAGAGCAGACGGTCGTTCACCCCGAAACCGGACGTATAGTGAGTAACAGACGTACGCGACGGCGACGTGATCCCACGGCCACATCAGTCGGCTTCGCCCCCTGACGCGACTCGTCGCGGTCGCTGTCTGTCGCGACTGTCGTACACACGTGAGTCAAACTGCGTCAACTGGCGTCGACACCCCGGCATTACTGTTGCCGGGTGTGTCGTGACGAACTTAGTTACGATTAGAATACTCTCTTCATCTCCACACTTGGTATCCGTTCTTTCAGCTGACACGTACGTACAGTGTACGTTTGCAACTCGGAAGGTTGCCGCTTACAATGCCATCGTACTGGCTACAAGCGATGTGAGTATGATCCCTGATTGGCGGTGTCTGAACGGACGTCAAACGGTCGCCACGCTGGTCGTAACAGCACTCGTGGTGATTGCCCTTCCCGCGGCGTTCGCGGTTCCCGTCGCGGCAAACGATCGGTTGGGGCCGAACTCGGTCACGTACCTGACCCACAGCACCGTCATCGACGACCCCGGCGTGTACGTCCTCCGGACCGACATCTCCGCGAGCGACGGTGACGGGCTCACGGTGACCGCAGACGACGTGACGATCCTCGGCGCTGGGCACTCGCTGGTAGGAAGCCCGGAAGCCGGGTCCGCGATCACCGCTGATGGCGTGTCGAACCTCCACGTCGAGGGAGTCTCGATCACTGGCTGGTGGAACGGCCTTACCTTCGCTGACGTCGACGGTGTCACCCTCACCGGCGTCCACATCTCGAACGCGTCCGGTGACGGCGTTCGACTCTCCGAATCCACGGACGTAACGTTCGCGGCCGGGAGCGTCGTCGGGTCGACCGGTCACGGCGTCGTCGTCACGACGGGTCGTGACATCACGGTCTCGGAGTCTACTCTCTCCGACAACGGCGGCCACGGCATCGCGATGCGTGACTCGCGTGCGTCGACCGTCCACGCCAGTACTATCACCGACAACGGCGGCGTCGGCATCCGCGTGGACTCTGTCCCTGAGCGTGCGCCCGCGCGTGCGAGTCTCCCGTTCTGGATGATCCCGCTATACGGTGACGTCCCGGTCGACGTCCTCGCCGAGTTCTTCGGCCAATCCAGCGACGGTGTCGACAGTCAGGCGCTGGTCGTCACCAACAACACGATCAGCGACAACCGATACGAGGGTGTCCTGCTGGTCGGCGCGACCGGCGGCACCATCGCGAACAACACCGTCGCCAACGCGACCGACGGCATCCACCTGTACTCGGTCTCGTGGGCCGCTGTCACCGGAAACACGATCTCCGGAAGCACCGACGACGGCATCGCCCTCTCGCGGGTGAACGATTCCACTATCTCCGGTAACACGATGGTGGACAACCGGAACGACGGTCTGTACCTGTTCGGTGACCGGAACGCGCTGTTGGACAACACCGCCTCGAAGAACGGTGATGACGGCATCGACGTCGACAGCGGCGCCGACAACCGAATCGAAGCGAACGCCGCGTACAACAACGGCGACGACGGCGTGTTCGTCCGTGAGGCGAACGTCAACATCGTGATCGGTAACGACCTCCGCAACAACGCTGACGACGGTATTGACCTTCGGGGTGCGACCGGCAACTCCGTCAACAACAACACCGTCTGTGGGAGTACCGACCGCGACGTGCAAATCCGCCAGGGTGTCGTCGGCAACGACGTCCACGACAACAACGAGTCCTGCTGAGCGTCGTCGGGGGGACTCTATCGGTCTGCGTTTTTGATCGTCGTCCGCGTCCTCGGTGAGCCACGCGCCTGCCGATGGCGCACGCCGACGCACCCCTCGGTTCTCTGCCGACCACACTCACCTCCAGTAAGCGGAAGCACGTTCTGACCGTTCGACTTTTCAGCTACACTACTACTGTTCGAGGTCACTGAGTTCACTCACCCGTGTCCAACGCGGCCTCGCAACCCATTCGTGGTGTGGAGTCCGATACTCTCGAGCGAACGTGTTCGGCGGCCTCCCGTTCGTTCGGGTCGCCGCTACTGTTTGGAGACACTAGCAGAGAGAGGCTGCACACTGCCTGAGAGCGTTCACCCAGGCCGACGGGGTAGGATGGCTCCCCGTACCGAACACAGGACGAAAGCCAGCCGCCGTATTCCCGTTGGTCGCCCGTCGTCGAGGGCACTGCGGGTCTTCGATCCACCCAAAGATACTCACCACGCCCGAAACACCCCGTCCCTGTGCATCGCCGTGAACTCTGTCGCCGGCTTGGCGCAGGTGGCCTCCTCGCGACGGTCGGCTGTCTTGGCGACCGCCGCGGCCAGTCAGTCGATACCGCCGGGTCGGTGGACGAATCCGCGTCGGAAGTGCCCGAAGACGACTGGCCGACGTTCGGCCTCGACAACCAGCACACCGGGGTCAAGGAGGATGGCGTCGGCCCCCGAACCGACACCGTCGCGTGGACGGCGATCGGTGACGCGCCGACCGTGTTGTGCTCGCCGACGGTCTACGACGGAACGGTGTACGTCGGCAGCGCGAGTAACGCCGTCCACGCGTTCGATGCGGCCACCGGCGAGGAACTGTGGAGTCACCCGACGACTAGCTACGTCGAGACCGCGCCGGCAGTCGTCGACGGGACCGTCTACACGGCAGATGCCGACGGTGTGGTGTACGCGCTGGGAACGGACGGCGACCGACTGTGGACGTACGAGACCGAGACGAACCTCCACAGCCGTGCGGTGGCGGTACACGACGGGACGGTGGTCGTCGGGACAGCGGGGACGATGCCGGCGGTGGTCAGCGGCGACACCGACGAGAGCAAGGCCGGAACCGCGCTCGGACTCGACACCGCGACCGGCGAGCGTGAGTGGGCCTACGTCGGCCCAACCGACTGGTTCACCGGGCCGGCGGTCGGCGGCGGACGGGTGTATCTCGGCAACCACGACGGCAGCGTGGTCGCGCTGGACTCGGCGACCGGTGACGAACTGTGGACGCGGGACGCCGACGGCGAACACGCCGGCGTGCTCGCGCCACCGACGTACGCCGAGGGGACGCTGTTCGTCGGTGTCCACGCCGCCGGCCGACTAGTCGCGCTCGACGCCGCATCCGGGACGCGTCGGTGGGCGACGGACCTGAAAGCCCCGAACGTCAAATCCTCCCCAGCGGTCGACGGCGACCGTGTGTACCTCGGTGCGACCGGGTCGGAAGCGACGGATTACGACGGGCCCGACGAATCGACGCCGTCCCCGACGCCGAAACGTACACCGGACGACGAGGAGGGGGCTGGGATGCCGTCCGTCGAGATCAGCGGCAGCGTGTTCGCGATCTCGCGCACGGACGGCACAATCGACTGGCGCCACGAGACGGACCACGACTTCCGCTCCTCGCCTGCTGTCGTCGACGACCGGGTGTACATCGGCGGCGGCGACCGCTTACTGACCCTCTCGCGGGCGGATGGGGAACCACAGTGGGACGTTCCGTTCAACGACTTCGTCGAGTCCTCGCCGGCAGTCGCCGATGGCCGGGCGTACATCGGATCCGCCGACGGGCACCTCTACTGCATCGGCGAGTGAGCGACCGCGAGCGAAACGGTCGCTACTGGTTCGTCGAGACCCATCGGATACTATGGAGCGAATCGCTCGCCTCCACTCACCTTCTCAGAAAAACTCGCATCGACCCGCAGAAACCAAAGACGGTCGTTGCTCCGCCTGGTCGCGCCCAGTTAGTCGCGTCCGAACCGTCGACGCGTGAGCGCGACCACGGCGACGAGCACGAGCGCCAGGGCCGCGAGCGCGGCCCCGAACCCGGGCGTCGTGGTCGACGACTCCGAGGTGTCCTCCGGTGTCGGCGTCTCCGTGCCGTCGGGGCCAATCACTGAAATGGTGACACTCTCGTTGCCGAGAGACGCGGAGAACTCGCCCTCGGCGATGATCTGCCTGGTGAACGTCACCGTCTTGGTCTCGTTGGGTCTGACCGTCACCTGCTGTACGGCGACGGTCTCGTTGAACAGCGACAGCGAGGCGTTGTACGTCCCGGACGCCCTGCCGTCGTTCCTGACGACCGCGGTGAACGTCACCTCGTCGCCGACGCGTGGAGTCTCGTCATTGACTCGCAGGTTTGTCACTGTCATATTCGGCTGTGGCGGTGAGACGCGCACAAGGAAGCGACTGGTAGTGTCGACTTCAATGGAGTAAACGTCGGGTTCGTCGAACGACCAGCGGAACCGCACTGTTCGACTCTCGTTGGGTTCCAGCGTGAACTGGCGCGTGTCGACGATTTCGCCGTCGACCTCCAACTCGATGGTCTTCGTACCCGTGCCGTTTCCGAGGTTGGCGACGCTCGCGGTGACGACCAGGGTGTCGCCGGTCACGAGGTCGGTGCTGCTGAGTGACGCGTTCACCCGCGTGAAGTTCGGTTCGAGGTCGTCGCGGTCGGGACCGTCGTCGGAGACCGCAGCGGACGAGCCGCCGCTGCTGCCGCCAGAGGAGCCACCACTGGCCCCACCAGAGGATCCACCGCTGCTGCCGCCAGAGGAGCCACCACTGGCCCCACCAGAGGATCCACCGCTGCTGCCGCCAGAGGAGCCACCACTACTGCCACCCGATGAACCGCCGGAGGAGCCATCGCCGCCGCTCGACCCGCCGTTCGGGTCCGACACGGTGACGGTGATGCTCGTCGCGGCACTCGCGCCGTCGCTCACCTGCACGCGCATCGTGACAGTGTACTGACCGGGCTGACCGTACGTGTGTTCGACGGTCTGTCCGGACGCACCTGTTCCGTCACCGAACTCCCAGAGGTACGAGTACGTCGGATCCGAAGACCCGCCGGAACTGGCGGTGAACGTCGCCGCCTCATTCACGTCCACCTCGGTCACCGACGTCGAGATGTCGGGGTTGACCGCGACTACGTCGACGGTCGTGCTGTTGGTGTAGGTGTTCCCGGCCTCGTCGGTCACACGGACGGACGGCTGGTAGGTCCCTATCTCGTCGTACGTCGTGGTGTAGGTCGGACTCGTCGTATTGTTCACCTCGTACGTTCCGTCGCCGTCGACGTCCCACGCGTAGGTGAGCGACCCCTCGACGGTCGTGCCGCTGGCGTCGAGCGTCACACTATCACCAGCGATGGACCTGGACGGTGCCGACAGCGCTGCGGCGGGAACCACAGGTTCGACGACGCTGAGGGTCGAACTCGCGGTCGCACGCGCTCCCGTGTCGTCGACGACGGTGACGGAGACGTTGAACGTCCCCGTACTCGCGTACGTCGTCTCGAACGTCGGGACGGTCGTCACTGAGTCTACGGTGCCGTCGCCGTCAACGTCCCACTCGTAGGCATCGATGGTGCCGTCGTCGGTCGACCCGCTGGCGTCGAACGTCACTGTCTCGTTGGCTTCGACTTCGTCGGGCGCGTTGAGCGACGCGGACGGGCGCGCATTCGTCGACTGCGTGACGGTCAGCGCCGTGGTCGCCGTCCCGGCCGCACCAGACGTGTCGGTGACGGTCACCGAGACGTTGTACGTCCCGTTGGCCGTGTAGGTGAACTCAGTCGTTGGGTCCTCGGTGGTACGGTCGATGGTCCCGTCGCCGTCGAAGTCCCAAGCGTACTCGTCGATGGTGCCATCGTCACTTGACCCACTGGCGTCAAAGGTCACCGTCTGGTTCGTTTCGGCGCTCCCGGGTGCCGACAGCGCGGCGCTCGGCGGTTCGTTCGCGGTGATCGTGACCTGTGTCGTCGCGGTCGCGGTCGTCCCGTTCGTGTCGGTGACGGTCACCGATGCGTTGTACGTCCCGTTGGCGGTGTAGGTGAACTCAGTCGTCGGCGTGTTGGTCGTGCGATCGACACTGCCATCGCCGTCAAAGTCCCAGCCGTAGCTGGCGACCCCGACATCGTCATTCGATCCGCTGGCGTCGAAAGTCAGTGACTCGCCCGTAATCGTGTCACCAGACACGTCGAGGGCTGCGGTCGGTGGGTCGTCGGTGTCGACAGTCACCGTCGTGGTTGCGGTCGCGGTTCGGTTAGTGTCGTCGACGACGGTCACGGATGCCTCATAGGTGCCCGTGGCGGTGTACGCGAACTCCGTCGTCGGAGCCTCGGTGGTGCGGTCGACGGTTCCGTCGCCGTCGAAGTCCCACTTGTAGCTGACGAGAGAGCCGTTGTCGGTCGATTCACTGGCGTCGAAGGTGAGCGACTCGTCGATGAGCGCCGACGACTGCACTGAGAGGTTGGCGACGGGTGCGCCGGGGTCACCAACTTGGACGGTCGTCGTCGCCGTGTCTGCGTTCCCGTACGCGTCGTAGGCGGTGACATAGACCGTGTAATCGCCGTCCTCTTCGAAGCTGAACGCAGTGGTGGCGCTGTCGGTGACGCGGTCGGTCTCACCGTCACCGTCGACGTCCCACTCGTAGCCGACGACGCCGACATCGTCGGTCGACCCGCCTGCGTTAAAGGTGATGTCGTCACCGGGGTCAGCGCCACCGGTGGAAGTCAGCGCTGCGCTCGGCGGTGTCTCGACACAGCCGCCGGCGTGGATGTACACATCGCGGTCGAGCGCCAGGGAGTACTCGCTGCCGTCGCCGCTGAAGAGGTTCCAGCCGGTGAAGCGGTACTGGTCTGCGCCTGAGCGACCCCAATCACCCCACGCGTCCGCGTTCTCATTGTAGCCAGGTTCGATCAGGACTGGTGAGCCGTCCTCCAACGAGTCAAAGCCGATGTACGCGCCGCCGTCGGTACGCCCTTCGGCAAACTTCCAATCGATGCTCGCGGTCGATCCACCAGTGTCCCACTCGTCGTCGCGGTTTACGTACTGGTCATCCTCGACGGCCCATTCGCCGTCCGGGAGGCCGCTGATGTCATAGGTCACGGTCGAACCCGCACCCGCACCGAGTTGGCCGTGGACGACGACAAGGCTCGTGTCCGCCGAGTCAGCATAGAAGAACATCCCCGTCTGCATCGCACGCTGATAGTCGGTCGTCCCGTAGGAACTGTACGTGTCCGCAGACGGCTCAGTGAACGGATTCCGGTAGTCGTAGAATGCGGTGACGTTCGTGCTCGCGTCCTCAACTGGTTCGACCACGTAGCAGGCGGTCCCCTGGGCGACGGCGAACGTCTGTCCGTCGCCCGCGGCGGCCTGTGCTGTCAGTGTGACTGGTCCGGCCGCTGGTGCGACTATAAGCATCGCAACGACGGCCACGACTCGGATGGCCGTTCGTGCGGAGTATGTGCTCATTACGTGAGTGTTCCCTCCGATTCGGGCTTTGTTATGGATCGACTTCGGCCACAACTATTGAATCGTCAGCGAACGGGCGGCTCGACGTCTCTCGCAAGGGCTGGATAACAATACCCGACCGAGGGGTACACTCGATGTAGCACACGGTCACGACCGTGAGAACACGATGTATCGAGGACACACAGTCGGGGTCGTAATCCCGGCGTACAACGAAGAACCGTTCGTCCGTGAGACGGTGGTGACGGTCCCCACGTTCGTCGACCGTATCTACGTCATCGACGACGCGTCCACGGACGGAACGTGGGACGAGATTCAGAAAGCGGTCGAACTCGACCGACACCGCGCCGACGAGGCGACGAGCGACGAGTTTGACGGTCGAGTCGTCCCCATCCAACACGAATCGAATCGCGGTGTCGGCGGTGCGATCAAGACTGGATATCTCCGCGCGCGCGACGACGGCCTCGCGGCGACGGCGGTGATGGGCGGCGACGGACAGATGGACCCGAGCGTCCTCGGGCAACTGTTCGACCCGATCATCGACGGCGAAGCCGACTACGTGAAGGGGAACCGCCTCGCCGGGCGCCGCGACGCCGGAGATATGCCGCCGTTCCGCTTCGTCGGCAACGCCGTCCTGGGCGCATTGACGAAGATCGCCAGCGGCTACTGGTCGACTGGCGACCCACAGAGCGGCTACACCGCAATTTCGTATCGCGCCCTCCACGAGGCGGACATCGACGATATGTACGAGTTTTACGGGTACTGTAACGACCTGCTCGTGAAACTCAACGTCGCTCGCCTCCGCGTCGTCGACATTCCCAACCCCATCATCTACGGCGACGAGAAGAGCCACATCAAGTACCACACCTACATCCCGCGGGTGTCGCTGATGCTGCTTCGTAACTTCGTCTGGCGGCTGAAGACGAACTACCTCACCTTCGGCTTCCATCCACTCGTCATCGCGTACGCGATGGGCGTGGGCGCGAGTGCCATTGGCGTCCTCGGACTCGCCTGGACGCTGGTCTCCGCGCTTGGACCGGGTCTGCCGGTTGCCGAAGGATTGCTGTCAGTCCTCGTCTTCACCCTCGGGATTCTGTCGCTCGTCGGCGCGATGTCAATGGACATAGACGCGAACCGCGACCTCGACAGCATTCTCCTGCCCTCGCGTGGTTCGCCGACCGGCGGCGGGAGTGGTGTGTCGGAGCGGGCCGGCGATGCAGCCGCCGCGAATGGCAGCGGTCAGTTCGAAGAGCACCACGCGTCTGTGGCGGCCAACGGTGAAATTACCCACCGACACGCTCGGGACGACGTTCTCGACGACCCGCGTCTCGACGTCGAACCTGTGCCGGAACTTGACCCGGAGTACGACGACTAACCCCCCTCTATTTGGGATAGTTGGGTGGTAACAAACCTACTTCCGCTCGGTCTCTCGGTGTAATGTTTGGAACGAGTGGTATTCGTGGCGTCGTCGGCGAGGAGGTCACCGCGTCGCTCGCGTTGGATGTCGGACGTGCGGTCGCCTCCGAAGGCGCACGTCGTGTCGTCGTGGGCCGCGACCCACGGCTGACCGGTCCCGTTCTCGTCGACGCGCTCACCGCCGGCCTGCGGGAGTGTGGTGCAGACGTGGTCCACTTGGGTGAAGTGCCGACGCCGACGGTCGCACGCGCGGTCGAGTGGTACGACTGTGACGCCGGTATCACGGTCACTGCCTCGCACAACCCCGCGACGGACAACGGGATCAAACTGTGGTCCGAAGACGGCTCTGCGTACATCGGTAGCCAGCAGGAAGCGATCGCCAAGCGCGTTCGAGACGGCGACTTCTCGCTCGTCCCTTGGGACGAGTTCGGCAGTTGTTTCCGCTCACGTCGCGCCCGCGACCGCCACGTCGACGCCATCGTCGACGCGGTTCCCGGTGACCTCGACTTAGACGTTGTCCTCGACGTGGGCAACGGCAGCGGTCGGATCACCGCCGACGCGCTCCGTCGCCTCGGCTGCCGCGTGCTGACGATGTCAGCCGAACCCGACGGCTCGTTCCCAAGTCGCCCTAGCGAACCGACCGCCGAGAACTGCGAGCGACTCCGCCGCGTCGTCGCGTCCACGGAGGCCGACCTGGGTATCGCACACGACGGCGACGCCGACCGGATGCGTGCGGTCACGTCGACCGGCGAGTTCCTGACGGGCGACGTGCTGCTCGCGTTGTTCGCCCGCGACGTCGCTCGCTCCGGCGACCGTGTCGCCGTGCCTATCGACACCAGTATCGCGGTTGACACCACGCTCGAAGCTATCGGCGCGTCGACGGTCTACACGAAGGTCGGTGACGGCCACGTAGCAGAGCGGACGCGCGAGACGGACGTCGTCTTCGGCGGCGAACCGAGCGGTGCGTGGATCTGGCCCGACCTCGCGCGGTGTCCCGACGGACCGCTCGCAGCGGCGAAACTCGCGGAACTGGTCGCCCGGCGCGGCCCCCTCGACGACCTCGCGGCCGAAATCGAGGACGTCCCGCTTCGCCGAAAGAACGTCGAGACGGAGGCGAAACACGACCTCGTCGCGCACGTCGCCGACGCCGTCTCCGACCGCTACACGAATGTCACGGACATCGACGGCGTCCGCGTCGACGTCGACGCGGGATGGTTCCTCGTGCGTGCCAGCGGTACCCAGCCACTCGTGCGCGTCACCGCGGAGGCGGGCGTCCGCTCGGAGATGGAGTCGCTGTTCGACACCGCAATGGAGATCGTCGAGGAGGCTCGCGTCGCCGTCGCACCGCAGGCATCTGATTGACACCCTCTCCGCGCTAACATCCGAGAGCCCCGCAGTGGGGATACTCGACTATTGACTCACGGAGGCGACCTCTCTCCTTCGAGGAGAGAATCCCGCCGTTTACCGCGGGCGTGAATCTGACACTCCTCCACGAACCACGTTCTGACGCTAATACGGATATTTAACTAACATCGAACACTAATACACTGTACACTGAGGCGGCCTCACCGCCACCTGAATGCACAATATCGGGACTCCGAGAACCTCGATGTTCGAGACACCGTCTTGAACCGCTGTGGTGTCTCGGTCAGCAAGATAACTCCGAGTCCCCTGTCAGGGATAGGAGTAACGGCAGTGTGTCCCCGCCATCAGCTCGTTATGCCGACGAGTCGTCAACCAGCAAATATCCCAACCCAGCGTTGCGGTGCAGACGTGGGAAGCCTCGCCGTGAACGGCGAGGAGGAGGTCACTCTTGCACGCTTTTGTACTTAGTGGGGATGTTGGCCCCGACGGACCGTGGCGGTTGGATACTGTTGGTCGGCTACGTTCTCTCCTCGACGTATGAGGCCGTGGCCTGGGTTCGTCCGTACCTCGGCGTTCACGTGCTCTGACCTGTTCGCTGGCTGACTGCCCGCTGTCCCCGTCGTTGTTCGTCGCTGTTCGCAGTGGTCCGTTGCTGTTCATCGTTCTCCTCCGCTCCCAATTCCCGGTACCTGTGTCTCTTCGAGTTCGACACACCAGTCTTTGCGTCACTGCCGTGCTCTCTGGAGAGACGATATCCTGCGCGAAACACTCGGAGACGTCGAGTTTCACACGAAATTGAGGAGAAAGCCCACGACTTCAGTCGGGGGAGAAGTCACGACCAGTATAATATCGCTGTGGTCTGTGCGGCAGATGAATGAAAGACGTCAGTGCTGGCTTGCAGATCGAATGCAGTTGCGGGACAGCATTGCCCGACGCGCGGGATCAAATCGTGACGTGTGCGTGTGGTCGCCGGTTCGTGATCACGGTCACAGAAGTGCCAGCACGCTCAGACCGTCCCTGGCCTCCGATGAGTCCCGACTGACTTCACCTCGGTACGGACGGTTGAACGGTGAAGAATCGTCGATCCTCCCGAACGATGAGAACGATGTCACTCCCGACACTCTCCGGGAAGTGTTCGACGACAAACTGAAAATTCGAAGAGAGACTACGCGAACTGGGCCATCACCTGGTCACGGCCCGTGTAGAGGACAAACGCGAGAAACGCGAAGACGAACAGGCTTGCGAGCAGGTGGTAACCGAGCAGTTGGCTGATTCCGAACAGCACACCGATGCCGAGCGTCGCACCCGCGAGAGGGAGGAAGTCCTCCTCCATATCGCCGGCCGATTCGATGTCGTCTTCTGACTCGTCGTCCTCGACGAGGTACTCGAACAGTGGGTCTGCCTCTGGGCGGAGTTCAACGAAGCCTCTGCTCTGGTTGAAGTCGACCACACCGGCGTCGTCCATCTTCGGGAGATGGCACTGGTACAGGCCGATGTACACGCGCTTGCGCTGTTGGGCACCGAGCGCCTGGATGTCGCAGTCGTTCTCGATGGCGGCGATGTGCTCGGCGAGTTCGCCGATAGTGGTCTGTCCGTCGTCCACGTCACGCAGGTATTCCAGCACGAGGCGACGCCGCTCGTTCTTGAGTATCTCGAAGGTGAGATCCAGTGGGATCTCGGCTGGTTCGGACTCCTCCTGCTCGTCGACGTGTTCGGTCTCGACGACTGCCTGTTCGTCATCCTCGGTAACACGTGGCACGTTCTGTTCCTCTCGGGTCGTTGATTGGTGGGTTGATTGGTTAGCCATTTTGGTGGCGATCTGTGGTCTACTACTGTTCCCGTGATGGTGGCGTACGGATGGAAGTCACCCAGCGCCGCCCTCGTTCACCGCTCCGTGTCTCCCTCCGTCCGGACGTCGCGAACGACGATTTCTCCGGGCGTCGTCGTCGCCCCGACGCCGAGCACGGTGCCGACGTTCAGGCGCGTTCCGATCCCCAGTTTTGACCCTTCACCGATGACGACACCGAACTTACGGCGACCAGTGCTGACTCGACAGTCGTTGTGGGTGAGGCGTACCGGCTGGTCGTCGTGACGGAGGTTCGCCACGAGTGACCCGGCACCCACGTTCGCGTCCGGTCCGACGACGCTATCTCCCACGTAACTGAGGTGTGGAACCTTCGCGCCGTCGAGTAAGACGCTGTTTTTTATCTCGACTGAGGCTCCAATGTGCACGTCTTCGCCTATAAATGTGTTTGACCTCACATAACAGTTTGGTCCAACATCTGCCCCGGGTGACACGACAACTGGGCCTTCGATGACGACACCGGGGCCGATACGTGCGCCTTGGTGAACGGCGACGGGGCCGGTAAGGTCGGCGTCGGGGTGGATCTCGCCGTCGCTTCGGGAACGTACGCCGTCGATACTGTGGCCGTCGGGGGTGTCGACACCCGCGATGTACCACTCGTTCGCGTCCAGTAGTTCCCAGGGGCGTCGGACGTCGGCGACGTGGTCGCACTCGATCCGTTCGAGCGCACCGTCGACGTCGAGTCCGCGCGCGATGGCCGGTGCGTCGCTCGGAGCGCGATCCTCGAACACGTCAGCGGGGAGGCAGATCGGGCGTGGTTCCGGTCCCGCAAGCGGCGAGAACGGTTCGGAGGGCCGTTTGAGGACGCCTGCTCCGGCGGTCGCGAGTCGCTCGAGGGAACTGTGGTCGACGACCGCGGTTGCGGGCATCCACAACACGCGGTCGTGTCTCACGAGCGCACCCGTCAGGTCGTCGTCTTGGACGATGGGGACCGACGGGTAACGCTCGTGTACTCGCACCGACAGCTCGTGATCGGCGGGGTCGACGTGAATCTCGTCCACGCCGACGGCGATCATCGCGTCGATAGCACGGTCGACCGCGCTCCCCTCCCCGACCGGCAACAGTGCGGCCGGGATCGAGGGTGCGAACGCGGCACCGGTCTCAGTTCCAATTGCAAGTACCCCGAGCATACCCGATTTCTATTGGCTATCCTAACCGTATTGTTATAGATGCGATAGCAGTGGTTAGCGGCTGACCACCAGACGGTTTCGCGATAATTGCACGCGACTCGCGAGACTCCGGCCGACGCCGATTCTGCTGATATTCCGTAGTAGACCCGCTAACTTCCGGTTTGATGGCTGTATTCTCCTAATAACAATGCCCGGATCGAGGGATTGGCAGATGTTACCCCGGACTCTATCGGTTCGGTCTGACCATGACCTGGACACACGACATCGCCGGAACGCCGGCACAACGCGGGATGGATCGCACTCCGAGTAATTGGAGAGATATCGGACGGAATCGCCGTCCCGCGAGGGGACGCTGATGTGCGGGATCACCGCCTGCGTGGGCGAAGACGACGTCGTCGATACGGTGCTTACTGGGTTGAAGAACCTGGAGTACCGCGGTTACGACTCCGCCGGCATCGCGACGCTCAACGGTCACGGCGTCCGCGTGCACAAGCGCGAGGGCGGTATCGACCCCCTCTCCAGCGAGGTCGACCACGTCGAGTTCGCCGGACAGTTGGGACTGGGACACACCCGATGGAGCACCCACGGCGCGCCGACCGACGAGAACGCGCACCCCCACACCGACTGCACGGGCACGGTCGCGGTCGTCCACAACGGGATCATCGAGAACTACGCCGAATTGCGGAGCGAACTCGCCGCAGCAGGCCACCTGTTCACGAGTGAGACCGACACAGAAGTCGTTCCGCACCTGATCGAAGACGAACTCGCGGCCGGCTACGACCCCGAAGCCGCGTTCCGTCGCGCCATCGCGCGCATCGAGGGCAGTTACGCCATCGCCGTGTTGGTCGACGGGACGGACGCCATCTTCGCGACCCGACAGGGCTCGCCGCTCGTTCTCGGTGTCGACGGCAAACGCCGCTTCCTCGCCAGCGACGTGCCGTCGTTCCTCGAGTACACCTCACGCGTGGTGTACCTCGACGATGGCGACTTCGTCCGACTCACGCCCGGTGAACACGTCATCACCGATATCACCGGCAGTCCACAGAATCGCCCGATCGAAACCGTCGAGTGGGGCTCTGAAGACGCCGAGCGCGACGGCTACGATCACTACATGCTCAAGGAGATCCACGAGCAGCCAGAGGCGCTCAGACGCGCGATCAACGGTCGGATCACCGACGACAACCGCGTCGACCTCGAAGAGTTCCCACCCGGGTCGTTCGACGACGTCGACGAGGTTCACTTCATCTCCTGTGGAACCTCCCACCACGCGTCGATGTACGCGTGCCAGCTCCTGCGCGACCGCGGAATTCCCGCCCACGCGTTCACCGCTGGTGAGTACGCGACGACGCCCGCGCCCGTCACCGACGGGACGCTCGTCGTCGCAGTGACACAGAGCGGCGAGACGGCGGACACGCTCACCTCGATGCGCGACGTGAAAGCGCGCAACGCCCGCACGCTGGCTGTCACAAACGTCGTCGGGTCGACGGCCGCGCGTGAGGCGGACGACGCGCTGTTCATCCGTGCGGGCCCCGAGATCGGCGTCGCCGCGACCAAGACGTTCTCCTCGCAGGTGATCGTCCTCGCGTTGCTCGTCGAGCGACTGACCGAGGACATCACCGGCGAACCGAGCGCCGAGCGTGAGGGACTGCTCTCTGCGCTCAGAGTGCTGCCCGACCAAGTCGAGCGTGTCCTCCGGGAGTCGACGGCGGCGTCGCTCGCGTCGCAGTACGCCGACGCAGACGGCCGGTTCTTCATCGGCCGCGGCGTCGCGTTCCCCGTTGCGTGTGAAGGGGCACTCAAGTTCAAAGAGATCACCTACGAGCACGCCGAGGGGTTCGCCGCGGGCGAACTCAAACACGGCCCGCTCGCGCTGGTGACTCCCCAGACGCCCGTGCTCGCCGTCTTCTCGGGTCGGCACGACACCAAGACGCTCAACAACGTCGAGGAGGTCCGTTCGCGCGGCGCACCCGTGATCGGGATCGCCGCAGAGACTGCGAATCACGTCGAGTCGACCGTCGACGTGTTCCTCCCAATCCCCGAGACGCACCCGGAACTGTCGGGCGTCCTCGCGAACGTCCAACTCCAACTCGTCTCGTACTACGTGGCAGACCTGTTGGACCGTTCGATAGACAAACCGCGCAATCTGGCAAAGAGCGTGACGGTAGAATGACCCGAGCAGACCGCGTATACACCCAAACAGCACGTATCGATCCGCCGAGGAGTGGCGGCCGTGCCTGCGCCAGGCCACCGCCGCGAGGCAGTCGGATGCGCGACACGTACCCACGGCCGACAGGTGAACGAGTCGCCTGTCGGCCGAGGTGGTGAATAACAGTGCCATACGAGTAGATGTCGAGCAACAACACAACCACGCTAAGCAGGGACGAGGTATACGACATCCTCAGCAACGGTCGCAGACGGTTCGTCATCTACCTCCTCCGGCAGGAAGGTGGACAGATCGCGTTGAACGAACTGTCCGACCGCGTCGCCGCCTGGGAGAACGACATCCCGGTGGACGAACTGTCTGACCAACAGGTAAAGCGGGTGTACGTCTCGCTGTACCAGACGCACATCCCGAAACTCGAGGAGTCCGGCATCGTCGAGTACGACAAAGACTCCGGCGTGATCAAACTCACGTCGAACGTCGCCTCGCTGGACGCGTACCTCCCCGACGAAGACCGTCGGGAGATACCCTGGCAGACGATCTACCTGGGCCTGGCTATCGTTGGCCTGGCCGTCTACGGCATCGCGACGGCCGCCCAGGGAACGATCCCACAGGGCGTACTCAACGTCGTCGGACTGCTCATCTTCGTCACCTTCGGCGCGGTGGTGGCGGCACAGTACCTGTATGAACGAACGTAGCGGCACCATCGAGGACACAACCGTGATCCCACAACACAACCCACACACACGACCCGAATCGCCCGCGGAGCATCCGCGAACTGCCACCCACACGCCGACCACGGCGGGTGAGCGCTGATGACGACCGACTGGGACGTCATCGGCTACGTGATCAGCTCTGATCACCGAGTGATCGTGCTCGGCCGACTCGCGGAGGGGCCAGCAACGCCCACCCGGATCGCTGAGGACGTCGAACTGTCCGTCTCGCACGTCTCGCGTGCGCTCGGATCGCTCCGGTCGAAAGACCTGGTCGAACTCCTCGTCCCCGAAGAGCGACGGAAGGGACGGGTTTATGGCATAACCTCTGACGGTGAACGAGTCTGGAAAGATATCAGTGCGAAGGACCTCGCCGAGTAGCGAACGACGCTGTGGGCCCCTGGGACGTGTCTGAGGGCCCTGTGGTTCCCTGTTGTTGTCGGCCGACGTTGCTGTCGCTGTCGGACACGCTCGACCCCCGAAGTACACGCCCGTTTTTCAGCTCTTCGTAGCAGTCTCGCTCCAGTGATACCGATGCATTCGCTCCAGTAACCACAATCACGAGACGTTCGAGACGGATGCTCTCGACAACGTCCACGCCGCGGCGCTACCGCTCACGCGCTACACAGCGAGCGACGGAGCGTGGCAGTGATCGGAGTAGCGGAGTAGCGATTTGACTCGATGGGCGCTAAAATGGGGGGAGGAGAGGAGCAGGTGTTGGATGCCAGGGGATTGGAATGGGGCCGTGCTTGTTCTCCCCCGATACGACATATGTGAGCGTCCGTCTTAGTTAGCCAGTGTCCCGATCGAGGAACTGCCGAAACAGCCACTGCTTACCGACGGGGGATCCGATCTGCGCCGCCAGTTCGGTGATCACGCAGACACAGAGAGGATCAACACGGTGTTGTACACCGCGAAGCTGACGTTACACGCGCTCCCGACGCCGTAGCAGACGAGGCGTCCCCACCGACCTGCTGCCGCGTCGACGTGTGCGGACGTGCGTTCGAGGACGCCGAACGCCCCTTCTATCAGGAGCGTCAGCGCAGTGACGGCCACCACGCTGAACACTGCAAGTCCCGGGACCAGTCCGTACTCGGAGATGAACGCAACGGCGATGGGGTTCCGTTCGACGAGGATTGGCTGCAGTCGAAGTCCGATCACCGTCGTCGAGAGGTCGCTCGCTTTCGAGACTGCCAGCGCGAAGACTCCCGTGAGCGCGACCGATCCCGGGTGGAGGAACCCCGTCGAGTCGTTCGATTCGCGGGGCTTCGAGGAACCGGAGCAGCGGGGTTGCTCCATAGCCGCATATCGGGATCACAGCTGTTCGTTATGAGCGGTGTTCGTCGCTCGTGATGCTGAATAACCACGCGCCCTAGTCGAAACACGGTTGCAACCTCGTTCAAACGTGGGTAACAACGTAGTTGATACATGAACACACGTCTGCATCTGTCGACGACGCTAGCGTTCTACTCGGGGCGTGTGCGACCTGTGGCGCCGCCAGTGGTGCGCCTGCGAACACATTCTCGACCCCGTCTGATCACGTGGCAGACCAGATGGCCTGCTTCCAGTTGGCTGGTACTACGTGACTAACGAAAGCGGAACCCGTCGATCACTCGGATGCAATGCGTCTGAAACTCTTAGCGTTCGTCGCAATGGCTGTGGTCGTCTTAGGACTGTTCGGCGTGATCGAACGCCGCACTCGACCTGACCTCGCCGACGAGTACAAGTCGTAACTCGCACTGACGGACGACCAGCCTGTATCGTATCACGACCGAGTACCAGCGTCGAAAGGGCGTCATACTCACCACGCTCTCTCGACCAACCCGGTCCCGTCGACCGACTCTGGTGGGGCGGTCGACGCGGCCCGATCCTGTTTATTTCACCGCCTAGTCCCTATTAAGACGCTTCTACCGGGGGATATCGGCACTATTACTTTATCAGTTCTATGGATATGGGAACTCGTGCCATCCTGGATCACGGAGGAAGAACAAGAACGGATTCGGAAGTTCGCCGCTACTCCTCGATACAAGCGAGGACCGCATTTCCTCGAACCGGAATCGGAAACCGAAGAGAACGAAGAGGCCAGATCGTAACCGAGTTGCCTCGATCGGCGTCGACGCCGGTCACAGTACCGTCCACGACTACGCGCTGAGTATTCGATACGCCCCGCTCGGGGCTGTGCTCCTGTTTTTTGACCCTCAGGCTGCCACGCAGTGGCTCCACCCGTAGCGTCGCCGCGACTCCTGACTGCTCGTTGTCGTATCCCGTGGCGCACATCGCGTGGTAGCCTCTTTGAAACGTCTGAATACCCCTATACGAGAGTGAATAACTAACGATACCCCTCCCGCAGACTTCTACCATGAGGTGCGTCCTCCACGTCAAAGCCCGTGTCAGTCAGTCCAGCCACCTGTCGGAGCGTAGCGTATGACCCGTTCAGCGACCTCGGATCTGGCCGGGAATCTCGAAACGCCAGTCATTCACGCGACGCCAAGCGAGGCGGCCCGACTCTTCGACGCTCTCGACAGCGAGGCGTGTCGAACTGTGGTTCGGGCGCTCGAGCACGGACCGATGACCGCGAAAGAACTCCAAGAGGAGGGAGACATTCCGCTGTCGACGGTGTACCGCTGTGTGAACGAACTGGTCGACACGCCGCTCGTCGAGGAGACGACGCGCGTGTGTCAAGGTGGCCACCACGCGAGCGAGTACTCTCGGAAGATCGGGACGCTCGTGGTTTCGTTCGACTCCGAGCCCCCGGTGTACCACTCCGATGGCTCGGTGCTGCACCTGCAGCTGTAAGGCGACGGATTCGGACAGTGCGTGACGGCTCCAATCGTCAGGCACGTGCCGGTCGGTAGCGGAGGACGCCGCTCGGCAGTTGCAGCCGCGGTTTTTCAGTCGTCAGTCGCCGCCAGAGCCTCGCGTCCGTGTGGCGGCGTCTCGTGTGTCATTCGCGTTCGCGTCGAGAGACTACGGAGCGCGAGGACGACGCCAGCGCCACAGCAGATGACGACGCCGGCGGCGACGAACGCCGTCACGAATCCGAACGCGTTGGCGAGTGCGCCACCGCCGAGACTACCGATGCCTCCGGCGAACGTCGAGAGCGCAGCGTACAGGCCGAGCGCCTCACCCCGAACCGACGGCGGCGCGATTCGCGTGACGATCGTTCCCGCGGTCACCGCGATGACCGCCCAAGCGACGCCGATGGCAAGAAACAGCGTGCCGGTGACGACAGTTCCGACGAGGCCGGCTGCGAGTACGGTTCCTACGACGGCGACGAGTGGCATCAACACTGCCCGCGATCCGACCGCGGCCGACTGGAGCAGTCGGAGGTCGAACCGGCTACTCAGCGTCCCGGCGACTGTGTAGGAGGCGGCCGACCCCAGACTCGACACCAGATACAGGCCGAACACGAGGTCCGACGAGAAGCCAACGTCCGTGAGATACAGAGGCAACGGCGCGAAGAAGGCGGTGAACCCCGTGAAGAAGAGGACGACGCCGACGAAGTACACCGCCAGCGTCGGCGTGAAGCGGTCGGCCAGTCGCTTCGGGTGGACCGACCGCGTCGACCAGTAGAGCCGATTCGGGTTGAACACGAACGTCGCGCCCCGGACGCCGCGGCGACCGACCGACAGGAGGCGAGCGATTCGGCGAGCGTCGACACGCTCGACCGCGCGCTCGGACGGCCGCGGCATCCACCGCGCGAGCAACACGGCTGCGAGCGCGGTTGCGAGGGCACACGCGACGAACAGCGACTGCGTCGTCGCGGTCGGCCCGAGCACGCGTCCGACGGTCGCCGACCAGACGATTCCCAGCAAGAGACCGCCCGCCCAGCCGTACCCCTGGTACTTGTTGAGCAGGGCTATCTCGTGGTTCCAGGCCGACTCGGGGACGTCGGCGACGACCAACAGCGTCAACACGGGCCCGGCGGCCGCGAACACCAACCAGACCAGCGCGTTCACCGCGATCAACATAGGGATCGCGGTGAGCGCGGGCGTCAGGAACAGTAGCGCGCCCATCCCGACGAGACTACCGAGGAGCACACCGCGCGGGTTGTGCGTTCGATCGGCGAGTCGCCCCCACACGATCGCACCGGGCGCGCCGACGAACGCCGCCACCGCGCCCAACAGCCCCAGTTCGAACGGGTCGCCACCCAGTTGGACGACGTACAAGGGAATCAACAGCGATGCCGCTCCCGCTGCGATCGACCCTAATCCCCACGCGAGTAGCCAACGATGTTTGCTCACAAATCCACCAGCATTTGCTCACGAGTGCCACTCGGAGGACCATAAAGTGCAGTCACCAAGCACAGAAGCGATCGGCCCTGCCCGAGAACCTGTCAGCAGAACGCCGATCAGTCGTCTGCGCGGGCACGCTCGAAGCGGTCTGCGGGTAGCCTGAGTTCGTCGAGGCCCGGCAGGTGCTTCACGTTGAACACGACTTTCATATCGCCGCTGACGGGGCGGCCGATACACGAGAGTCGAAAGCCGTCGTCGATCATCTCGCTGGAGAGGATGTTGTCGACGGTCGACTCCAGTTCCCCGTCGACGACGGCGACCGCGCAGTTCGCACACGCGCCGCCCCGACAGGCGAACGGCCACGAGAAGCCGCGATTCTCGGCGGCTTCGAGCAGCGTCTCGCCACGTTCGGCGAGGAACACGCCGTGGTCGTCGTGTGCGAGGTCGGCGTTCGACGCCTTCTCGAAGAGGTCCGGGTCGTCGATGCTCCACCCGTGGTCTGCGAGCACCTCGTAGTCAAGATACTCGATGCGCGCGTCCCGTGGCTCCGAGCGCTCGGCACCGTCTCCGTTGCTGGCCGCGTTCGCACTCGCGCCCGGCGCACGCGTTCCGGGCGTTCGCTCGCCGTCCTCGTCTGTCTCGACTTCTCCAGACTCTGGCGTCGGATCGACCGCCGACGGCGGCGTCGCCTCTCCGGAGATGACCGCCTCGTACGCCCTGCGGACACGCTGAAACTCTGCGATTGATCCCCCCTGGTCGGGGTGCGTTTCTTTCACCCGGCGGCGATAGGCGCGTTCCACTGCTGCGTCGTCGGCGTCGGCGTCGAGGCCCAGTACGTCGTACGGAGAATCCACTACCAGTTGTAGGCGCGACGGGCATATATCGCCTTTCCCCGAGGCCGGTGCCGGACGGCCGCTCTCACGGCCCACCTGCGCCCGGCCCACGCCCAATCGCGACACAGGTATATTCGTTGGCAGGTTCTCTCAAGTGGGGCCATGGAAGCGTGAGTACGTACCCAGTCAGAGGCACTCGACTCACAGTTTCCCCCTTTTGTCACGGACTCGAACTTCACGACGAGTCGTGGACGCATCGGAATCCGGCTGTGTACTCCGAGAGGAGGTCTCAACCGCTTGCTCTCGTACTTCACGGACGTGGTTAGCCTGTGTCTAACCGGCCACGGTAGATGGTAATTCGTCTGGTTCGTACTGCTGATCGCATACTGTCGTGCACATACTCGACTTGCTCGAGGCGTCGACTGGTCCACATATGTAATATCAAAAAACAGATAATGTGTTTGATATGATTAGCCGACAACACCTACTCGGGTATGACAACAGTCAGCACCACTCAAATGAAGCGGCTGTACGAGGATATGGTGACAGCCCGCCTGTACGAAGAGCGCCTCCAAGAGGAGTATATGGAGGGGAAGCGTCCGGGCTTCGACATCAGCGCCGGAGAGATACCAGGTGAACTCCACCTCGCGGCGGGCCACGAGGCGGCAGCCGCGGGCGTGTGCGCACATCTCCGAGACGACGACACCGTCACCGCGACCCACCGGCCGCACCACATCGCCATCGCGAAGGGCGTCGATCTGAAGCGAATGACCGCGGAGATTTTCGGACGAGAGGCCGGCCTGTGCAAAGGGAAGGGAGGTCATATGCACCTGTTCGACCCCGACGTGAACTTCGCGTGCAGTGGCATCATCGCGGAAGGATGCCCGCCGGCGGTCGGCGCGGCGATGGCCGCGCAGAAACGGGGCACCGACAGCGTCGCGGTTTCGTACGTCGGTGAAGGTGCTATCGACCAGGGCGGCTTCCTCGAGTCGCTCAACCTCGCGAGCGTCCACGACCTGCCGGTCGTGTTCGTCATCGAAGACAACGACTGGGCGATCAGTATGCCGAAAGAGCGAGTCACAGACGTCGAAGACGGCTCCAAGCGTGCGGACGGCTTCGACATGCCGGGCGTCCGCGTCGACTCCGACGACGTCCTCGCGGTGTACGAGGCAGCCGCAGAGGCGGTCGGCCGTGCACGCGACGGGAACGGTCCGACGCTGTTGGAGGTGCAGGTCCACCGTCGGATGGGCCACTTTATGGGCGACCCCGAGACGTACCGCCCGGAGGCGGACCAACGGGCC